>NZ_JBEXMD010000018.1:0-175706 GCF_040610315.1 Amycolatopsis sp. NPDC004169 | reverse complement strand
CGGCCCCCCGCCCCCCGCGGGCCGGGGGTGCACACCCCCCCGCCTCGCCCCCGCGCTGGTGTTTGAACACGCCCCTCCCGGCACCCCCCCCCCCCCACGACAGGGAAGGGTCAGAGGCGGCAGGAGCGGATGTCCGAGGCGAGGATCGCCTTGGCGCCGACTTCGGCCAGCTCGTCCATGATGAGGTTGACCTTCTTGCGCGACACCATGGCGCGCACGGCCACCCAGTCGTCGTCGGCCAGCGGGGCGACCGTCGGCGACTCCAGGCCCGGCGTGATCGCGATCGCGCGTTCCACCAGCGTCCGCGGGCAGTCGTAGTCCAGCATCATGTACTGCTGCGCGAACACGACCCCGCGCAGGCGCGCGGCCAGCTGCGTCTTCGCCTTGCTCTCCTCGGTGCCCCGCCGCTGCAGCAGCACGGCTTCCGACACGCAGATCGGGTCGCCGAAGGCCACCAGGTTGTTCTGCCGCAGCGACCGGCCCGACTCGACGACGTCCGCGATCGCGTCCGCCACGCCGAGCTGGATCGAGATCTCCACCGCGCCGTCGAGCCGGATCACCTCGGCCTCGACGCCGTGGCGGGCGAGGTCGTCGCGGACCAGCCGCGGGTACGACGTCGCCAGCCGCTTGCCGTGCAGGTCGGCCGGCTTCCAGTCCCGGCCGGCCGGGGCGGCGTAGCGGAACGTCGAACCGCCGAAACCGAGCGCCTGGATCTCCTCGACCGGGGCGCCGGAGTCGAGCGCGAGGTCACGGCCGGTGATGCCGAGGTCGAGCTCGCCGGAGCCGACGTAGATGGCGATGTCCTTGGGGCGCAGGAAGAAGAACTCGACCTCGTTGACGTGGTCGAGCACGGTCAGGTCGCGCTGCTCATGCCGCTTGCGGTAGCCCGCCTCGCCGAGCATCTCCGTCGCCGCGGCGGCGAGGGCTCCCTTGTTCGGCACGGCAACACGCAGCATTTCGCTTCTCTCCTCAATCCCTCGCCCGGTCCAGCACCGGGCGAAACCCCGTCACAGGTAGCGGTAGACGTCCTCGGTCGACAGGCCACGGCCGAGCATCAGCACCTGCACCCGGTACAGCAGCTGGGAGATCTCCTCGGCGAGGCGCTCGTCGGACTCGTGCTCGGCGGCGATCCACACCTCGCCGGCTTCCTCCAGCACCTTCTTGCCCTGGGCGTGCACCCCGGCGTCGAGGGCGACGACGGTGCCGGACCCGTCGGGACGGGTACGCGCGCGCTCGGCAAGCTCCGCGAACAGCTCATCGAAGGTCTTCACGGTCCGGAATCCTTCCATCCCGGACCCCGCCGCGCCGCCCCGGCCCGCCGGGGATGCCGTCCATCTCACACGCCCGTGGACGCCGGCTCCCACGAGGTGGGAATCAGAAGAGCGCGCCCTGCTCGAAGTCGAGCAGGTAGCGCTTGCGCTCGAGGCCACCGCCGTAGCCGGTGAGCGAGCCGGTCGAGCCGACCACCCGGTGGCACGGGACGATGATGCCGATCGGGTTCTTGCCGTTGGCCAGGCCCACGGCCCGGGACGCGGCCGGTTTGCCGAGCCGGTCGGCGAGCTGGCCGTAGGAGATCGTCGTGCCGTACGGGATCTTCCGCAGCTCGGCCCAGACCAGCTGCTGGAACGGCGTGCCGACGAAGGCCAGCGGCACCTCGAACTCGTGGCGCTGCCCGGCGAAGTACTCCTTGAGCTCGGTTTCGGCGCGGGCGAAGATGTCCCCGCCCGGATCGGCGGAGCCGAAGGTCAGCTCGTCCGGGCGGTGGCGCTGGTCGACCATGTAGAGGCCGCAGAGCGCGTCCCCCTCGGCGACCAGCGTCAACGGGCCGCACGGGCTGTCGACGACGGCGTGGGTGCGCATGGGTTCTCCTGTCGGTTTCATGCCGCGGGCATCCGGTTGATCGCGTGGTCACCGGTGGCCCACAGGTGCTGGGTGGCGTAGGCGCGCCAAGGGCGCCACGCGGCGGACCGGGCGACGACGGCGGCCTGGCCGCCGAGTCCGAGGGTTTCGGCCGCGTGCTTGATGCCGAGGTCGGTGGGGAGGAAGGCGTCCGGGTCGCCGAGCGCCCGCATGGCGATGCTTTCGACGGTCCACGGCCCGAAGCCGGGCAACGCGTTCAGCGCGGCCCGTGCCGCTTCCCAGTCGCTGCCCGCGCTGAGGTCCAGGCCGCCGGTCAGCGCCTCGACCAGCGCGAGCAGCGTGCGACGGCGGCTGCGCGGCATGGCCAGGGTCTCGGGGTCCAGCGAGGCGAGCGCGTCGGCCGAGGGGAACAGGTGGGTCAGGCCGCCTGCGGGGTCCTCGACCGGTTCGCCGTGCGCGACGACGAGCCGGGCCGCGTGGGTCCGGGCCGCCGCCGTCGAGACCTGCTGGCCCAGCACGGCGCGGACGGCGAACTCGGCGCCGTCGACCGTGCGCGGCACCCGGCGGCCGGGTGCGGCCGCGACGAGCGGGGCGAGCAGCGGGTCGGTGGCGAGCTGCTCGTCGACGGCCACCGGGTCGGCGTCGAGGTCCAGCAGGCGGCGGCACCGGCTCGTGGCGGCCGGCAGGTCACGGAGGTCGGTCAGGGTGAGCCGGCAGGCGATGTGCCCGTCCTCCGGCCGCAGCGCGACGACGCCGTGGCCGTGCGGCAGCCGCAGGGTCCGGCGGTAGGCGCCGTCCCGCCACTCCTCCACACCCGGCACACCGGTCGCCACGAGGTGGCCGAAGAGGTTGTCCGGGCACAGCGGTTTCCGGTACGGCAGCCGCAGGACGAGCGCCCCGGCCGCCGACGGCTTGCCCTTCGCGCGCTGCCGCAGCTCGGTGGGCGAGAGGGCGAACACCTCGCGGACGGTGTCGTTGAACGCCCGGATGCTGCCGAAGCCGGCGGCCAGGGCCAGCTCGGTCATCGGCAGCGTGGTCGTCTCGATCAGGGTGCGGGCGGTCTGCGCGCGCTGGGCCCGCGCGAGGGCGAGCGGGCCGGCGCCGAGTTCGGCGAACACCTGCCGCTCGACCTGCCGGACGCTGTAGCCGAGCCGGGCGGCGAGGCCGCGGACGCCTTCGGTGTCGACGACGCCGTCGGCGATCAGCCGCATCGCCCGCGCGACGAGGTCGGCGCGCTCGTTCCACAACGGCGAACCGGGGCTGGCGTCGGGGCGGCAGCGTTTGCAGGCCCGGAACCCGGCCTGCTGGGCGGCCGCCGCGCTCGGGTAGAAGCTCATGTTCTGCCGCTTGGGCGGCACGACCGGGCAGCTGGGCCGGCAGTAGATCCGGGTGGTCAGTACCGCGCAGTAGAACCACCCGTCGAACCGGGCGTCCTTCGCCTGCACGGCCCGCACGCACCGCTCGAAGTCATCGTGCACCACGCCAGCATCGCGGACTCCGGCGACCCGGGCTAGCGGAAAAGCGACATGGTCGTGGTCAGCCGAGCAGGGCCGCCAGCGCCGGCACGTCGATGCCCACCAGGGAGTCGCGGAACACCCGCCGCTCCCCCGCCTCGACCGGGACGTCGTTGGGGATCACCAGGACCGTGCAGCCGGCCGCGACCGCGGAAGCCGTGCCCGGCGGCGAATCTTCGACCGCCACACAGCGCGCCGGGTCGACGCCCAGCAGCTCGGCCGCCTTGAGGTAGGGGCGCGGGAGCGGCTTGTTCTGGCCTTCGACCTCGTCGCCGCACACGGTGACGTCGAAGAAGTCCCGGCCGATCGTGTTCAGCGCGAGTTCGGTCAGGTCGCGTTCGGTGGAGGTGACCAGGGCCGACCGCAGGCCCGCTTCGCGCACCGCCGTCAGCGCTTCGCGCGCACCCGGGCGCCACGGCAGCTCGTCGTCGAACAGCCCGGCGGTGCGGCGGCGGATCTCTTCCCCGGTCGAAGCAATCGCCTCGGGTGTCACCGGAAGGCCGACCACTTCGAGGAGGTACGCCGAGGTGTCGTCCATGTTGGACCCGACGAGGGTCATCCGCTGCTGTTCGGAAAGCTTGCCGCCGAGGAATTCCGCCGCCTCGTAGAGCGCGACGTCCCACAGCTTCTCGGAATCGACGAGCGTGCCGTCCATGTCCCACAACACGGCGTCGATTCCGTCCACAGTGGAGTCTCCCTCAGGTGTTGAAGTACTTGGCTTCGGGGTGGTGGCAGACGATCGCGTCGGTCGACTGCTCGGGGTGCAGCTGGAACTCCTCGGACAGCTTGACGCCGATCCGGCCCGGTTCGAGGAGGGCGACGATCTTCGCCCGGTCTTCGAGGTCGGGACAGGCGCCATAGCCCAGGGAGAACCGGGCTCCACGGTAGCCGAGCTTGAAGAACTCCTCGACGTCGTCGGGGTCCTCTGAGGCGACCGCCACACCGCCGGGGAAGGTGAGCTCCTGCCGGATGCGGCGGTGCCAGTACTCGGCCAGCGCCTCGGTCAGCTGGACGCCGAGCCCGTGGACCTCCAGGTAGTCGCGGTAGGCGTCGGCCGCGAAGAGCTCGTTGGCGTAGTCGGCGATGGGCCGGCCCATGGTGACCACGGTGAACGGCACGACGTCCACCTCGCCGGACTCGCGGGGCCGGTAGAAGTCGGCCAGGCACAGCCGCCGGTCGCGGCGCTGCCGCGGGAAGGTGAAGCGCACCCGCTCGGGTGCGTCGGGCGAAGGCTCGGTGAGCACGACCAGGTCGTCGCCTTCGGCGACGCACGGGAAGTAGCCGTAGACGACGGCCGCGTGGGCCAGGACGCCGTCGGCGGTCAGCCGGTCGAGCCAGTACCGCAGCCGCGGCCGGCCTTCGGATTCGACCAGCTCCTCGTACGTCGGCCCGGCGCCGCCGCGGGCGCCCTTGAGCCCCCACTGGCCCATGAAGGTGGCGCGCTCGTCGAGCATGGCGGCGTAGTCGGCCAGCGCGACACCCTTGACCACCCGCGAACCCCAGAACGGCGGGGACGGCAGCGGGACGTCGGTGGCGACGTCCGAGCGGGCGGGCAGGGGTCCCTCTTCTTCGACCTTGCGGGCTTTGCGCGCCTCGGCGATCCGCAGCGAGCGTTCGCGGCGTTCCTTGCGCTCCTGGCGCTTCTTCTCCGCGTCCGCGTCGAGCAGCGGCGATTCCCCGCGCTTGGCGGCCATGATCGCGTCCATCAGCCGCAGGCCTTCGAACGCGTCCCGCGCGTAGCGGACGTCGCCGAGGTACAGCTCGGTCAGGTCGTTCTCCACGTAGGACCGGGTGAGCGCGGCCCCGCCGAGCAGCACCGGCCAGCGCGCGGAGACGCCACGGGAGTTCATCTCCTGGAGGTTCTCCTTCATGATCACCGTGGACTTGACCAGCAGCCCGGACATCCCGATCGCGTCGGCGCCGTGTTCCTCGGCCGCGTCGAGGATGGTCGTGATGGGCTGTTTGATGCCGAGGTTGACGACCTCGTAGCCGTTGTTGGACAGGATGATGTCGACGAGGTTCTTGCCGATGTCGTGCACGTCGCCGCGGACGGTGGCCAGCACGATCCGGCCCTTGCCGGCGTCGTCCTCCTTCTCCATGTGCGGCTCGAGGTGCGCGACGGCGGCCTTCATCACCTCGGCGGACTGCAGCACGAACGGCAGCTGCATCTGGCCGGACCCGAACAGCTCGCCGACGGTCTTCATGCCGGACAGCAGCGTGTCGTTGATGATCTGCAGGGCGGGCCGCTGCTCCAGGGCCGCGTCGAGGTCGTCGGTCAGGCCGGTGCGCTCGCCGTCGACGATCCGGCGTTCCAGGCGTTCGAACAGCGGCAGCGCGGCCAGCTCTTCGGCCCGCGAAGCCTTCGACGAGGCCGCGCTGACGCCTTCGAACAGGGCCATCAGCTCCTGCAGCGGGTCGTACCCGGGACGGCGGCGGTCGTAGACCAGGTCGAGGGCGACCGCGCGCTGGTCGTCCGGGATCCGGGCCATCGGCAGGATCTTGGACGCGTGCACGATCGCGGTGTCCAGCCCGGCCTGGACGCACTCGTGCAGGAACACCGAGTTGAGCACCTGCCGGGCGGCCGGGTTGAGGCCGAAGGAGATGTTCGACAGGCCGAGGGTGGTCTGCACCTCGGGGTGACGGCGTTTGATCTCGCGGATGGCTTCGATGGTTTCGATGCCGTCGCGGCGGGACTCCTCCTGGCCGGTGGCGATGGTGAAGGTGAGCGCGTCGACGATGACGTCGCAGGTGCGCAGGCCCCAGTTCCCGGTGATGTCCTCGATCAGCCGGGTGGCGATGTCGGCCTTCTTCTGCGCCGTGCGGGCCTGGCCCTCTTCGTCGATGGTCAGCGCGACGACCGCGGCGCCGTACTCGCTGACCAGTTCCATCACCTGGGTGAACCGGGATTCCGGTCCGTCGCCGTCCTCGTAGTTGACGGAGTTGACCGCGCACCGGCCGCCGAGCCGCTGCAGCCCGGCCCGCAGGACGGCGACCTCGGTGGAGTCGAGCATGATCGGCAGCGTCGACGCGGTGGCCAGGCGCCCGGCCAGCTCGGCCATGTCGGCGGTGCCGTCCCGGCCGACGTAGTCGACGCACAGGTCCAGCAGGTGGGCGCCGTCGCGGGTCTGCTCGCGGGCGATCTCGACGCAGTCGTCAAAATGACCCGCGAGCATCGCGGTGCGGAAGGCCTTCGAGCCGTTGGCGTTGGTCCGCTCGCCGATCATCAGCACGCTGGCGTCCTGCTTGAACGGCACCGCCTGGTAGAGCGACGACACGCCGGGCTCGGGCCGCGGGCGCCGCGGAACCGGCGGCGTGTCCGCCACCGCGGCGGCGAGCTGCCGGATGTGCTCGTCGGTCGTCCCGCAGCAGCCGCCGACCAGGCCGACGCCGAACTCGCGGACGAACCCGGTGAGGGCCTCGACCAGCGCTTCCGGGCCGAGCGGGTACACCGCGCCGTCCGGGCCGAGCTCGGGCAGGCCGGCGTTGGGCATCACCGACAGCGGCACCCGGGCGTGCTTGGCCAGCTGCCGCAGGTGCTCGCTCATCTCGGCCGGGCCGGTCGCGCAGTTGAGCCCGATGACGTCGATGCCGAGCGGTTCGAGCGCGGCCAGTGCCGCGCCGACCTCGGTGCCGAGCAACATGGTGCCGGTCGTTTCGACGGTGATCGAAGCGAGGATCGGCACGGACCGGCCTTCGGCGGCCATCGCCCGCTTCGCGCCGATGATCGACGCCTTCGTCTGGAGGATGTCCTGGGTGGTTTCGACGATCACGGCGTCGGCGCCGCCGGCCAGCAGGCCGCGGACCTCCTCGCGGTAGGCGTCACGCAGCGTGGTGAAGGGCGCGTGGCCGAGGGTGGGGAGTTTCGTGCCGGGCCCGACCGAGCCGAGCACGAACCGTGGGCGCTCCGGCGTCGCGAACTCGTCGGCGGTCTCGCGCGCCAGCCGCGCCCCGGCCTCGGCCAGCTCGAAGATCCGCCCGGTGATGCCGTACTCGGCGAAGTTGGCGAAATTGGCCCCGAAAGTGTTGGTCTCGACGGCGTCCGCGCCCGCCTTCAGGTACCCGCGGTGCACCGAGCGGACCACGTCCGGCCGGGTGACGTTGAGTACCTCGTTGCAGCCTTCGAGGCCGCCGAAGTCGTCCAGGCTCAGGTCGTGGGCCTGCAGGGCCGTGCCCATCGCCCCGTCGGCCACCAGGACACGCGTGCGGAGGGCATCGAGGAACGGTGACGACAGGCGGTCGGACATGCTGAACAGGGTAAGGCCGGTGGTCGTAGGCTGGTCCGGTGAGTGAGCCCGTCGACGAGACCCCGCGGCCGCCCCGCGACCGCACCGAACCCACCCGCCCGCTGATGGTCGTCGCCTTCGAAGGCTGGAACGACGCCGGCGACGCGGCCAGCCGCGCGGTGGAGCACCTGCAGCTGAACTGGGACGCCACCCCGCTGGCGGAACTGGAGCCCGACGACTACTACGACTTCCAGGTCAGCCGCCCGACCGTCCGGATGGTGGACGGCGTCACTCGCCGGGTGGACTGGCCCACGACGCGGCTGTCGGTGTGCCGCCCCGACGGCTTCGACCGCGACGTCGTCCTCGTGCAGGGCCCGGAGCCCAACATGCGCTGGCGCGCGTTCTGCGCGGAGCTGCTCGAGCACATCCAGCAGCTCGACGTCGCGACCGTGGTGACGCTGGGGGCGTTGCTGGCCGACACCGCGCACACCCGGCCCGTCCCGGTCACCGGAACGGCCTACGACAAGGACACCGCGTCCCTCTACGGCCTCGACCTGAACAACTACCAGGGGCCGACCGGCATCGTCGGCATCCTGCAGGACTACTGCGTGCAGGCCGGCATCCCGGCCGTGTCCATCTGGGCCGCGGTGCCGCACTACGTGTCGCACCCGCCGTCCCCGAAGGCGACGCTGGCGCTCCTGCACAAGCTGGAGGACATCCTCGACGTCGAGATCCCGCTGGGCGCGCTGCCCGAGCAGGCCGAGGAGTGGCAGCGCACGGTCAGCGAGATGGCCGACGAGGACGAGGAGATCAGCGAGTACGTCCGCAGCCTCGAGGAACGCGGCGACGCGCAGAGCGAGGTCGCGGAGCAGGACGTCAGCGGCGACAAGATCGCCGCGGAGTTCGAGCGCTACCTGCGCCGCCGCGGCCGCGGCGGCGGGCAGGAGGGCTTCGGCCTGCGCTGAGGGGTCACTTCAGCCAGCTGGTGGCGAACGCCCGCGCGGGGTTCGCCACCAGCATGGCCGTGACGACGTCGCCGCCCAGCAGCTTGGTCAGCCGCGGTGCGAGCGTGGTGAGCAGGTAGGACGCGCCCGGTTGGAACCGCGCCGCCGCGGTCGTCGTGTCGCCGCCGAGCAGGATCTGGCCGCCGTGCCCGGCCTCGACCAGCGCTTCCAGGCCGTCGAAGAGCCGCCAGTCGGTCGCGTGGTTGGCCCGGGACGGCCCGTCGAAGCCGAGGAACACGCCGGTCTCGGCGATCTTCCGCTGCAGCGGCGCGTCCGGGTTCCGGTTCAGGTGCCCGAGGATCACCTTGTCGGGTGAAATCTCCAGCTTTCCGCAGAGCAGGTCGACCGTCTCCAGGGCCGCCGTGCCGAGTTCGAGGTGCACGGCGATCGGCGCGCCGGTCTCCTGGTGGGCGACCGCGGCGGCGGTCATGGTCAGCCGGGCGTGCGCGTCGATCGTGTGGAAGGCGCCGGCGACCTTGATCAGCCCGGCGCGCGGCGCGGTGTCCCCGGTCAGGTCCTCGACGAAGACACCGGCCAGGTCGTCGACGAGTCCGCCCAGGGCGGCGTAGTGCTCGGCGCGGTGCAGGCCGGTCGCCCCCACCAGGTGCACACCCGTCTCCCGCGAGATCCGGGCGAGCTCCGGCATCCGGCGGCCGAGGCCGTGCGGCGTCCACTGGACGAGTGCCGTGCCGCCCGCCGCCCTGAAGCGGAGCAGCTGCTCCATGGCGGCTTCCGGGTCGTCCAGCTCCTGGCCGGGCAGCAGTTTCGAGGCGAAGAACAGGTGGTCGTGCGCGTTCGTCACGCCGAGCTCGGCCGGATCCATGTCGCCCAGCACCGTGCGCACCTTGAGTTCCCCAGTCACGATCGCGAGTGTAACGCCTCAGCCGTTACGATGGCGAAGTGTCCGAAGACTTCCGCCTCGACATGGGCGCACCCTGGCTGAACCTGCTGGCCACCCGCGGCCGCCACTTCGGCGCGCAGCCGATCGAGCGCCTCCCGACCGCGGACCGGTTGCGCGAGTGGCTGGCGCTGTCCGAGCTCACCCCGCTCGCCCCGGTCACCGACGCCGACCTCGACCGGGCCCGCGAACTCCGGGAGACACTGCGGCCCCTGGCCCTGGGTGCGGTCGACGACCTCACGCCATCGGCGGAGCAGGCCCGGGCCCTGACTGCGTGGCTCGTCCCGGAGCCGGTGCACCTCGCAGCCCTCGACCGGCTGCACCGCAGCGCGCCCGCGACCGCCGCCGACGCGCTCGGCCGCTTGGCGCACCAGGCCGCGGACTGGCTCACCGGCCCCCTGCGGCATGACCTGCGGGCCTGCCCGGAGCAGGACTGCCGCGGCGTCTTCGCCGATCCCGGCGGGCGGCGGCGCTGGTGCCCGTCCCCCGCCTGCGCCAGCCGCGGGCGGGTGCGCGCGCTCAGGGAGCGGCGGCGCGACGGCTCATGACGGCCACAGGATGCGGCGCATCGGCACCGCGCCCCGCGCCCGCTTCCGCCACTCGCGCGGGTAACCCAGCGAAACCTCTTCGAACCGGACGCCGTCGGCCTCGGTGCTGCGCGGGATGTGCAGGTGGCCGTAGACCGCGACCTCCGCGCGGTAGCGGACGTGCCAGTCCTCGGTCTTCGTCGTCCCGCACCAGAGCGCGAACTCCGGCCAGTACAGCGGCGCCGTCGGGTGCCGGTGCAGCGGCCAGTGGGACATCAGGATCGTGCCGTGGTCCTCTGCGATTGCGTCGAGGCGCTCGGTGCTGACCTTCAGCCGGGCCTCGCACCACGCCTGGCGGCTGGGGTACGGGTCCGGGTACAGGAAGTACTCGTCGGTGCAGACCACGCCGGCCTCGCGGGCCTGGCGCAGGGCCTCCTCCAGGGACTTGCCCTCCGCTTCCGGGGTCCGCCAGCTGTAGTCGTAGAGCAGGAACAGCGGGGCGATCGTCAGCGGCCGCGGGCCGTGGCGCCAGACCGGGAACTCGTCCTCGGGCGTCAGCACGCCGATTTCGCGGCACTGGTCGACCAGGTACTCGTAGCGGGCCTGGCCGCGCAGCTGGCAGTCGTCGTTCTTCGTCGTCCACAGCTCGTGGTTGCCCGGCACCCAGACGACCTTCGCGAACCGGCCGGCCAGGGTCTTCAGCGTTCCGATGGTGGCTTCGGCGAGCTCGGCGACGTCGCCGGCGACGAGCAGCCAGTCTTCGGGGGTTTCCGGGACGACCGAGTCGAGGATCGGGCCGTTGCCCTCGTGGGTCACGTGGAGGTCGCTGGTGGCGAACAGGTGCGGCACCCCTCCACCGTAACCACCGCGGCCGGGGAAGCGACGGGAAACCTGCGTTTCCGGGCCAACATCAGCACCCCCGCGAGGAGGTGGATCCCGGCCTGGACGTTCAGCAGCACGGCGGCCCCGGTCGTCGCCACCAGTGCCCCGGCCAGCAGCGCGCCGGCCGTGGTGCAGGTGGCGACCGCGGCGAACGTCGTGCTCAGCACCCGCCCGGCGCGTTCCGGCGCGACCGCGCTCTGGATCTCCGACAGCACACCGGCGCCGACGATCACGCCCGGCGCTCCGGCCACGACGAACAGCCCGGCGTACACCCCCATCGCGGTCGTGACGAAGGCGAGGTTCCAGATCACCGCGGACACCAGCCCGAGCGCGAGGGCACCCCAGCCCAGCAGCGCGGCCGGGGCGACCCGCCGCGCCACGGTGGCCAGGGCGAACCCGGCCGCCAGCCCGCCGAGCGCCTGGACCCCGCGCAGCAGGCCCGCGTCGGCCTCGCTGCCGCCGAGCACCTGCAGGACGTAGACCACGAACAGCACCAGGAACATGCCCTGCGCGACGGAGGTGAGCACCAGGGCGACGCCGGTGCGCCGCAGCCGCCGGTTGCGCGTCAGCTCGCGCAGGCCGTCGAGCCAGGCCCGCACCACCGGTTCCCGCGCGGCCGCCGGGACCGGCGCGGCGACCCGGCGGAACGGCTTGGCCAGCAGCGCCGCGGCGACCACGAGGACGGCCAGGTAGCCGGTGACGACGTCGGCGAGCCCGCCGAAACCCAGCAGCGCACCGCCGGCCCAGCCGCCGGCCAGCCGGGCGACGCTGCCGTTCACGCTCATCAGCCCGTTGGCCGCGGTCACCTCCGCGACCCCGACGAGCTCCGGCACGAGCGCGTTGCGCGCGGGTTCGAACACCGACGCCAGGGCCGCCTGGGCGGCCATCACCGCGTACACCAGGCTGACGCCCGGCTCGGCCAGGAGCGGAAGCGCCACGACGGCGAGCCCGCAGCAGGTGCCGAACAGCACCGCGCGGCGGTTCCAGCGGTCGGCGACGACGCCGGCGACCGGGCTGAGCAGCACCGCGGGCAGCAGCCCGAGGACGATGCTCAGCGCCGTCGTCGCGGCGGAGCCGGTGCGCTGGAAGACGTAGACCGGCAACGCCACCTGCAGCATCCACTCGGCCGTCTCGCCGAAGAACGCGGCGACCCACAGCCGCGCGAACGCCGGAACCCCCAGCAGCTGCTTCATCCCTCCGCCTTCCCCGAGTGGTCGATGCGCGGGAACGCCCGCAGGCCGACGTGGACCGGGCGCGCGTCCGGCGGGGCGTCGGTGCGGATGGCGCCGACGTACGGGCGGACCAGCGCGTCGATCGCCTCGGCCAGCCGGGTCAGCTCCGCCGGGGTGACGCGCAGGGCGTAGGTCGAGAGCCCCGCCGCGGCGCGCCAGGCCGGATCGAGGTCGTCGAGGGAGTCCAGGTAGCGCTGGGTCAGCTCCTGCTCGTGGGTCAGCTGCGCGCCGACCACGCCCAGCTGCGCCGCCCGGTGCGCCGGGTCCTCGGCCAGCTCCCCCATCTCCAGGCCGACCTGCCGGGCGCGCCACGGCCGTTCGCGGCCGTCCTCGGCGTCGGCCCGCTCGACCAGGCCGTACTGCGCCAGCTGCCGCAGATGCCAGCTGCAGTTGGACGCGGTCGAGCCGACCGCCTCGGCGCACTCGCTCGCCGTGCGCGGGCCGACCGCGGTCAGGTGGTTCAGCAGCGCCGACCGCAGCGGGTGCGCCAGCGCCCGCAGCAGCTCGACGTCTTCGACCCGCTTGCGCGGCGGCAGTCCGGCCATGGCGATCCAATCTGAAAGGACTATTTCGAAAGTCTTCTTTCATACTTGGGCCCGCCTGCGGGTTTGTCAACCGGCTTGGCTATCGTTCGCGGTGCAGTGACTGCCTGGAGCAGTGACTGCGTCGTCACTCCGACCAGGGATGAATGGTGCCCGACCAGCGCGAACTCGCCACCGCCGCCGCCCTCGCCCTCCCCCGGTTCGTGGGGTCGACCGCGCTCTTCCACGCCGCGGTCGCCGAGCGGATGGGCGTCACCCCGACCGAGCTGCACTGCCTGCACCTGCTCCACGGCGGCGTCAGCGACTCCCCGTCAGAGCTCGCCCGGCTGCTCGGGATGAGCACGGGCGCCTTCACCCGCCTGCTCGACCGGATGGAACGGCACCGGCTCGCCGAGCGCGCCCCCGACCCGGCGGACCGCCGCCGGCTCGTCGTCCAGCCGCTGCCCGACCGGATGGCCGAGCTCGCCGAGCTGTACGCGCCGATGGCCCGGTTCGTCGGCGAACGCCTCGCCCGGTTCGACCGCCGTCAGCTCACGGCGCTGCTGGAGTTCCTCACCGACGGCACCGCGGCGGCCGAACGGTCGACCGGCGAGCTGCCGGATGTGACCCAGGCCATAACCCGTTGACTAACTCTACGGTTGTTGCGTTAACGTGGTTGCACTATGAGGAACTGAACCGCGCCCATCCCGCCTGAGGCGGCACCCGGTCGAGCCGACGCTCCCGCGTGCCACGACGCCCGGCGCGGGATATCTCTTTCTCCCCCAGGGCTCGGTGATCGCACATGTCTCCCGTTTTTCCGCTGCAGGCCAAGGACGTCGTCTTCGGCTACGGCACCCGTGTCGTCCTCGACGGCGTCTCGCTCACCGCGTCGGCCGGGCAGCGGCTCGGCCTGGTCGGCGAGAACGGCACCGGCAAGTCCACCCTGCTGCGCCTGCTGGCCGGGCTCGAAGAGCCGCGCTCCGGCGAGGTGCTGCGCGGCCCGGACGTCGGGTTCCTGCTGCAGGAGCTGCCCTTCCCGATGGACGCGACCTTCGCCGACGTGCTCGACGGCGCCCTCGCCGAGATCCGGGCCGCCGCGGCCCGGCTCGACGAGCTGACCGCGGCCATGACCGACCGGCCCGACGACACGGGCGTGCTCGAGGAGTACGGCCGGGTGCTGGAGTGGGCCCAGGCCCACGACCTGTGGGACGCCGACCGCCGCGCCAAGCTCGTCTGCGACGGGCTCGGCCTCGGCGGCGTCGAACCGGACCGGCGGCTCGGCACGCTCTCGGGCGGCCAGCGCTCGCGGCTCGGCCTGGCCGCGCTGCTCGTCCGGCAGCCGGAGACGCTGCTGCTCGACGAGCCGACCAACCACCTCGACGACACGGCGATGGCCTTCCTGGAACGCCACCTCACCGAGCTGACCGGGATCGTGGTGCTGTCCTCGCACGACCGGGTGTTCCTCGACGCCGTCTGCACCGACATCGTCGACCTGGACCCGGCCGCCGCCGACCGCCAGGCCGGCGGCGCGGTCCGCTACGGCGGCAGCTACACCGGCTACCTCGGCCACAAGAAGGCCGAGCGGGCCCGGTGGGAGCAGCGCTACGCCGAGGAACAGGAGGAGCTGAACCAGCTGCGGGAAACCGTCGCGGTCACCGCGCGCAACGTCGCCTACGGCCGCGGCCCGCGCGACAACGACAAGTTCATCCACGCCTTCAAGGGCGCCCGCGTCCAGAAGACGATCTCGCGGCGGGTGCGCGACGCCGAGCAGCGGCTGGAGCACCTGGAGCGCGACCAGGTGCGCAAGCCCCCGGCGCCGCTGCGGTTCAAGGCGGACCTCACCGGCCGCGCGACCGGCGAGGGTCCGGCGATCTCCGTGTGCGCGCTGGAGGTGCCGGGACGGCTGTCGCTGCCGCGGCTCGACGTCGGCGGTGCGGCGCGGTTGCTCATCACCGGCGGGAACGGCGCCGGGAAGTCGACCCTGCTGTCGGTGCTGGCCGGCCGGCTCGCACCGGCGGCCGGGACGGTCCGCCTCGGACACGGCGTGCGGGTCGGCCTGCTGGAGCAGGACGTCTCGTTCGCCGGGCCGGAGCGGACCGCGGCCCGGGTGTACCGGGACGCGCTCGGCGAGGACGCTCCCCCGCTGAGCCGGCTCGGCCTGCTGGCCTCGCGGGACCTCCGGCAGCCGGTCGGGGCGCTGTCGGTCGGCCAGCGGCGGCGGCTGGCGCTGGCGATCCTGCTCGCCGAACCGCCGGACGTCCTGCTGCTCGACGAGCCGACGAACCACATTTCGCTGACCCTGGCGGAGGAGCTGTTCGCGGCACTGGAGACGGCGCCGGGCGCAGTCGTCATCGCCTCCCACGACCGGTGGCTGCGCCGGGACTGGTCCGGCGACCACCTGGAGCTGGCCGCCGGCCGGCCGGTCGCGGTATAGGGCGTTATACGCACGGGAGGGCCCGGCGGGTGTCCGGGCCCTCCCGTCGTGGTCAGAGCTCGACGCCGAGGAGGGCGTCGACGGCGTCGCGGATCAGGCCCGGGGCCGTCGGGTCGGTGCCGTCGCGGCGCAGGGCCTCGTTCGCCCACGCGTCGACCGCGGCGAGGGCCTTCGGGGTGTCGAGGTCGTCGGACAGGTGGTCGCGCAGCCGCGTGACGGTGTCCTCCGCCACCGGGCCGGTCGACAGGGAGACGGCTTCGCGCCAGCGGGCGATGCGGGCTTCGGCGTCGGCCAGCAGCTGCGCGGTCCACGGGCGGTCTTCACGGTAGTGGCCGGCGAACAGCGCGAGCCGGATCGCGCCCGGGTCGACCTGGTCGGCGCGCAGCCGCGAGACGAACACGAGGTTCCCGCGCGACTTCGACATCTTCTCGCCGTCGAGGCCGATCATCCCGGCGTGCACGTAGTGCCGGGCGAACGGGCCGTCCTTGGCGACGGCCTCGGCGTGCGCCGCGCTGTACTCGTGGTGCGGGAAGATCAGGTCCGAGCCGCCGCCCTGGAGGTCGAAGCCCAGGCCCAGCCGGTTGACCGCGATCGCGCTGCACTCGATGTGCCAGCCCGGGCGGCCGGCGCCGAGCTCGGACTCCCACGACGGCTCGCCTTCGCGGGCCACGCGCCACAGCAGCGCGTCCAGCGGGTGGCGCTTGCCGGCGCGGTCGGGGTCACCGCCGCGCTCGGCGAAGAACTTCCGCATGGTCGGCTCGTCGTAGTTCGACTCGTAGCCGAACTTGCCGGTCGCCGTGTGGTCGAAGTAGACGTCCGGGAACTCCGGGTCGTCCGCCCGGTAGGCGGCCCCGTTGGCCAGCAGCTTCGCGATGACCTCGACGATCTCCGGGATGCTCTCCACGGCGCCGACGAACTGCTTCGGCGGGATGACGCGCAGGGCGGTCATGTCCTCGCGGAACAGCGCCGTCTCGCGCATGCCCAGCACGACCCAGTCGTCGGAGTCCCGCTCCGCGCGCTCCAGCAGCGGCTCGTCGATGTCCGTCACGTTCTGCACGTAGTGGACGTCGTGCCCGTTGTCCCGCCAGATGCGGTTCACCAGGTCGAAGGCGAGGTACGTCGCGGCGTGCCCCAGATGCGTCGCGTCGTAGGGCGTGATGCCGCAGACGTACATCCGGGCGGTGGCGCCGGGCGCGGTCGGGCGGATCTGCCCGGTGGCCGTGTCGTGGAGCCGCAGCGGGCGGGGGGTGCCGGGGATGCGGGGCACGTCGACCGATGACCAAGTCTGCATACCCTCGACTGTAATTGCTGGGCCGTCCGGCGTTCCCGAGCGGTGGGAAGAGCCATACTCGCGCGTAACCTGCGACGGCCCGCGCGGGCCACGCCGGACTCCTCGCGGCGGCCTGCCGCGCGGGTCACCCACGACCGGGGACGGGCGGGCGCGGGGGCGCGCCCGCCCGTCGTCACCGTCGCGTGCGCAGGTAGTCGCCGACCACCGCGGCGCCGAGGCCGTCCAGGTCCGGGGCGATCACGCGGCCGCCCGAGCGGCGGGCGATCAGGTCCACGAACGAGGTCAGCCGCGGGTCGTCGCCCAGTCGGAACACCGAGATCGACGCGCCCAGCTTGGCCAGGCGGTCCACTTCGGACAGTGTCTTGTGGAGGGTCCGCGGCTGGGGCGGGTAGTCGAAGACCGCTTCACCGTCGGGCTCCAGGTGGGCCGTCGGCTCGCCGTCGGTGACCATCAGGACCACCGGCTGGGCGTCCGGGTGCCGCCGCAGGTGCTGCCCGGCCAGCAGCAGCCCGTGGTGGGCGTTGGTGCCCTGCTCCCACGCGCCCTCCAGCCCGACCAGTTCCGGCAGCTCCATCGACTGCGCGTAGCGGCCGAAGGTGATCAGCTGCAGCGCGTCGTTGCGGAAGCGGGTGCTGATCAGCTGGTGCAGCGCCAGCGCCGTGCGCTTCATCGGCAGCCAGCGGCCTTCCTGCACCATCGACCACGACGTGTCGACCAGCAGCGCCACCGCCGCGCGGGTGCGGTGTTCGGTCTCGACCACTTCGACGTCCTCGACGTCGAGCCGGACCTGCCGCTCCCCCACCGACACCGACCGGAGCACGGCGTTGCGGATGGTCCGCGGCACGTCCCAGGGCTGCATGTCCCCGAACCGCCACGGCCGTGACGCGCCGGTGGGCTCGCCGGCCGCCCCCGCCGACTCCGTTTCACGCTCGCCGGTCTTGCCGCGCAGGGCGTTCACGATGTCGGACAGCACCGTCTCGCCGAGCCGCCGCAGCGCCTTGGGCGACAGCCGGAGCGAGCCGTCGGCGGCGCGTTCGAACAGGCCCTGGCGACGCAGTTCGCGCTCCAGCTCGGCCAGCCGGCGGGCGTCGACGCCCGCGTCCTTGCCGAGCTGGCGCTCGAGCGCCTCCAGATCGATGTCCTCCAGCCGCGCGCCGGGGTAGGACTGGCCGAGCTGCTCGGCCAGCGCGTCCAGCTCGGCGAGGTCCTGCATGGCCTGGGCGCCTTCGCCCATGCCCAGCGGGTTGTTGCCGCGGAAGCGCGCCGAGCCGTCCCAGTCCTCGCCCGGCCGGGCCGCGCGCAACTGACCGTCCAACCGTGACAGCTGCTGCGCCAGCCGCGGGTCGCCGAAGGCCTGCTGGGTCAGCTCGGCCAGTTCCGCGCGCTGCTCGGCCGACATCGAGTTGAGCATCCGCTGGGCGGCCGCCGACCGCTCGGCCAGCGCGTCGATCAGCTCCTCGACGGTCCGCGGGTTCTCCGGGAAGAACTCGCCGTGCTCGGCCATGAAGTCTTCGAAGCGCTGCTGGATGTCCTCGGCTCCGGCGGCGTGCGCTTCGAGGAGGTCGTTGAGGTCGGAGAGCATCTCGTTGATCCGCTCGACGTCCTCGGGCCCGGCGTTCTGCAGCGCCTGCTTCATGCCCTGGAACCGGGACTCCATCAGCTCCTGGCCGAGCAGGTCCCGGATCTGCCGGTAGTTCTCGCGGCCCTGTTCGGACCGCCAGTCGTAGTTCGCGAGCTCGTTGACGGCCGCGGCGGTGCCCGGCGGCAGCGCGTCGAGCTGGGCCTCCCGGAACCGGGCGTCGTCGTCCGGGTCCGGGAACAGCTCGCGGCGTTCGGCGTCGAGGGCTTCCTGCAGGAGGCGCTGGACCTCCTGCAGGGTGCCGTCGAGGTTGTTGCGCCGCTGGATCTGCGAGCGGCGCTGCCAGAGCCGTCTCGTCAGCTCGTCGAGGCCCGCGGTGCGGTTCGTGCCGCGCCGCAGCATCTCCTCCAGCGCGGCCCGCGGTGACGCGCCGGCCATGACGTCCTGGCCGATTTCGTCGAGCGCGTCACGCAGGTCGGCCGGGGGCGCGAGCGGGTCCGGCCCATCGTGCCACGGGCCGTAGGAGTAGCCGTCGGGAAGCGGGACCGCGGTCATCGGCCGTAGACGGTCGTCGAGTCGTCGGAGTCCTTGGCGAGCCTTCGCGACAGGAACAGCATTTCGAGGGCGAGTTCGACGGCGGCCGCGACCCGCCCGGCCGGCTCGTCGGCGGCGACCCCGGCCCGCCGGGCGACCTCGTGCAGCACCGGCAGCTCCGGGAGGGCTTCGAGAACGTCTTTGCCCGGCACGCGCTCGCCGGTGGACACCAGGTGGCCCTCGCCGACCGCGTCGGCCAGGGGCCGCAGGTCCAGGCCGGCGAACCGGTCACGGGCGGTTTCCGCGATCGCCATCCGCAGCAGGTGGACCAGGTGCTCGATCTCGCGGCCTTCTTCGCCGGGTTCGAACTCGATCTTGCCGCGCAGCACCGACGGGACGGCGTCGAGGTCGACCGGGCGGGCCACCGCCGGCTCCTCCCCCGTCAGCGCCGAGCGCCGCAGAGCGGCGGCCGCCACGGTTTCCGCCGCGGCGACGGCGAACCGCGCCGAAACGCCGGAGCGCTGGTCGATCACCGTGGATTCCCGGAGGTTCCGGACGAACCGGGCGAGGACTTCGAGGAGCGGCTCGCCGACTTCGGCGACGAGGTTGGCCTCCTGCCGGACGACGGCGACCTCCGACTCGACGTCGAGGGGGTAGTGGGTGCGGATCTCGGCGCCGAAGCGGTCCTTCAGCGGGGTGATGATCCGGCCGCGGTTGGTGTAGTCCTCGGGGTTCGCGGTGGCGACGAGCAGCACGTCCAGCGGCAGCCGCAGCGTGTAGCCGCGGACCTGGATGTCGCGCTCCTCCATCACGTTGAGCAGCGCGACCTGGATGCGCTCGGCGAGGTCGGGCAGCTCGTTGATGGCCACGATGCCGCGGTGGGCCCGCGGGACGAGGCCGAAGTGGATGGTCTCCGGGTCGCCGAGGCTGCGGCCTTCGGCGACCTTCACCGGGTCGACGTCACCGATCAAGTCGCCGACCGAGGTGTCCGGCGTGGCGAGCTTCTCGGTGTAGCGCTCGGAGCGGTGGCGCCAGGCCACCGGCAGGTCGTCGCCGAGTTCGGCGGCGCGGCGGATCGACGCGGGCGTGATCGGCTGCAGCGGGTGTTCGCCCAGCTCGGAGCCTTCGATGACGGGCGTCCACTCGTCGAGCAGGCCGGCCAGGGTGCGCAGCAGGCGGGTCTTGCCCTGGCCGCGTTCCCCGAGCAGGACGACGTCGTGTCCGGCCAGCAGCGCGCGCTCCAGCTGCGGCAGCACGGTGCGGGAGAAGCCGACGATGCCGGGCCAGGCGTCTTCGCCGTTCTTGAGGGCGGTCAGCAGGTTGTCGTGGATCTCTTGCGCGATCGGGCGCGGCTCGTACCCGGCCGCGCGCAGGGCCCCGGCGGTGCGGGGAAGAGCGTCTGGAACAGCGTTCACCCGTTCGACGCTACTGCGGGATCGGCGGTGCGTCGACGTGGAGCGGCTCCAGCGTGGGCGCACTGCTGTGGTGTGTCCCGGCCCGGTAAAATAGGGCGTCGTGTGCCGTCCCAGTGCGACTTTCGCCGTCTGGTCGAGCGCGTGGCTCAACGGGGCCGCCGCGTCCGACGATGTCCTCGATGCCCTGCTCGCGTGGGGTGAGGCCCATGACGTCGTGGCCGCCGACGCGGCCGCGGCCGACGCGTTCGCGCTCCCGCTGGCGTTCAACCGGGCGGCCACGCCGGTGCAGCTGCTGATGGCGCTGCGTTCGCAAGGAGCGAAATCCCTCCGGCTGGTCCTCCCGGTCCCGGGCGACGTCCGCGGCCTCGGCGGCGGTGGCCCGTTCACCGAGGCGGCGTTGCGCGCGGGTGACGCGCTGGTGCTGCCGGACCTCGGGTTCGGCCTGGTGCCGGAGCCGATCGCCGAAGGCCTGGTGCGCTGGACGGTCTACTCGCTCCCGACGCCGACGACCCCGGAGTACGTCCCGCTCGGCGAGGCCGAGCACGGGCTGACGGACGCGATCCGCGCCAGCGCCGGGGCGTTGCAGACCCTGGACGTGGCTTCGGACCGGCCGGGCGTGCGCGCGGAGCTGTCGGCCCACCTGCGTTCGCGGCCGGACGTCGACTGGCCGGCCGGGACGCCGGGCCGCGCGCTGCGCGTGCTGCAGCGAGCCGAGGAGATCGCGGCGATCCTGGCGATCGCCTCCTCGGACGACCCGGGCGGCGCGCTGTCGGCCTCGGCGTCGACCCTGCGGGCCCAGGCCCTGCGCCCGCTGTCGGACGCGGTCCGCACGGCCCGCTGCGCGGCGGTCAACGAAGCGGTGCGGGTGTTCGCGGAGCAGACGGCCCGCGAAGGCTAGAGCGGTGCCGGACGACACCTGGGCCGCGGTGGCCGACGATTTCGCCGACGGGGCCTACGCGTCGGCCAAGGGGCGCGTGCGCACCTACGTCATGCACCGGCAGCTGCTGGAGCACCTGCCCGCCGCGCCGGCCTCTGTGCTGGACGTCGGGGGCGGGGCCGGTCACCAGTCGCTCCCGCTGGCCCGGGCGGGCCACGACGTCACCCTGCTCGACTCGTCGGCGGCGATGCTGGCCAAAGCCCGGCAGCGGCTCCCGGCCGGGGTGACGTTCGTGGAAGCCGACGCCGCGGACGCCGCGGCGGCGGTCGGCGGGCGTCTCTTCGACGCCGTCCTGTGCCACGGTGTGCTGGGGTACCTGGAGCGGCCCGAGCCCGTGCTCGACCAGCTGTGCCGGTGCGCCGCGCCCGGCGGGCTCGTCTCGATCATGACGGGCAACGCGGACGCGGCCGCGGTCCGCCCGGCGATGGAAGGGCGCTGGGAGGACGCCTTGGCCGCCTTCGACGCCCGCACCGAGATCGGCGTGCTGGGCCTGCCGACGCGGGCCGACACCGTGGCGGCACTGGGCGAATCGCTGCGCAACCGCGGGGTGGAACCCCTTGCGTGGTACGGGGTCTGGCTGTTCGTCGACTGGCTCGACCTCAGCGGCGCCGCACCGGACCCGGCCGAAGCCGAGCGCATCGCGGCCGTCGAGTTCGAAGCCGGCCGGCGGGACACCTACCGCCGGCTCAGCCGCGTCTTCCACCTCGTGGGCCGCCGGACCTAACGGCCCGGGCGCTTCGCCGGTTCGCAGCACCCGATCGCGCAGGGCGCGCCGTTGACCGTGCAGCCCGCCACCGGGAACGACGACAGCTTCCGCGGCTGCACCCCGTGCGTGTGCTCGCGGATCAGCTCCACCACCAGCTCCGCGAACCGCGGGTCCGCGCCCGCCGTCGCCGCGCGGGCGAACTTCATCCCGTGCTCGGCCGCGCGTTCGGCCGCTTCGTTGTCCAGGTCCCAGATCACCTCGAGGTGGTCGGACACGAACCCGATCGGCGACACGACCACGCCCGGGACGCCCGCCTCGTGCAGGGCGTCGAGGTGGTCGACGATGTCCGGCTCCAGCCACGGCACCTGCGGCGGCCCGGACCGCGACTGCCACACGACGTCGTACTCGGCGATGCCGGCCTCGGCCGCCACCAGGCGGGCCGCCTCGGCGATCTGGCGCGAGTAGCGGCGGCCGCCCTCCGCGGGCGGGCCCGAAGCCTTGTCCGCGCTCTCCGGCACCGAGTGGGCCGTGAACACCGTGCGGATCCCGGGCTCGTTCCCCAGCGACGCGTGGGCCGCGCGCACGCCGTCGGCGACCGCCGAGACGAACAGCGGGTGGTCGAAGAACTGCCGGATCTTCACCAGTTCGGGGGCGTCGGGGCCGACCGCCGCGCGGGCGCGCTCGATGTCCTCGTCGTACTGGCGGCACGCCGAGTAGCCGCCGTACGCGCTCGTGGGGAACACCAGGACCCGCTTCGCGCCGTCGGCCGTCAGCGACGCCAGGGTCTCCTCGACCATCGGGTGCCAGTTGCGGTTGCCGAAGTGCACCGGCAGCTCCATGCCGGACGCGGCGAGCTGCTTCTCGACCGCGGCCATCGCGTCGCGGTTGAGCCGGTTGATCGGCGAAACCCCGCCGAAGTGCTGGTAGTGCTCGGCGACCTCCAGGAGCCGCTCGCGCGGCACCCCCCGGCCCCTGGTGACGTTCTCGAGGAACGGCATGACGTCGTCGGGCCCTTCCGGACCACCGAACGAAAGCCACAGCAACGCGTCGTATCCCACCCCGTCATCTTGCCGTTGTGGCGGCCCACACGCTGAGCCGGACCCAGTTATGAATCGGTCAGTACAAAACTGTGGTACGGTCCTCCCATGGCCAGGCCACGGGAGTTCGACGAGACCGCCGCCGTCGAGAAGGCGATGCACGCGTTCTGGGAACGCGGCTACGAAGCCACCTCGACCCAGGACCTGTGCGAGGCCACCGGACTCGGCCGCAGCAGCGTCTACAACACCTTCACCAGCAAGCGGGCCCTGTTCCGGCGCTCGCTGACGCACTACACGGCCACACAGCTGGACAAGCGCCAGGCGATCCTCGACGGCCCGGGCACCGCGGCCGAGCGGATCGCCGCGGTCCTCGACAGCGCCATCGAAGACGATCTCGAGGAGCGCCGCCGCGGCTGCCTGGTCGTCAACACGCTGGCCGAACTGGGCCTGCCGGACGACGAGGTGGGCGCCGCCCTGCGGGCCGACACCGAGCGGAACCTCACCATGTTCGCCGAGTGCGCCCGGGAGGGCGTGCTCGACGGCAGCCTCCGGGACGGCCTGGAGCCAGCCGAGGTGGCGGAGTTCCTGCTCAGCACCACGTCGGGCCTGCGGGTGATGGCCCGCCGGGGCACCGGCCGCGAGAGCATGCACGCGGTCGCCGACATCGCCCTTTCCGCGCTCACCCGCTGAGCGCCGGCTCGCCTCGGACTGCGCACGCCCCAATTTTGTACTGACCGATACACAACAGGAGGAGAACCCATGCCCCTGGCCGTCTTCGTCCTCGGGCTCAGCGTGTTCGCGCTGGGCACGTCCGAGTTCATGATCACCGGCCTGCTCCCCGGCATGGCCGCCGACCTGCACGTGAGCATCCCCGACGCCGGGCTGCTGATTTCGGCGTTCGCCGTCGGCATGGTCGTCGGCGCGCCGCTGCTGGCGATCGGGACGCTGCGGCTCCCCCGCCGCCGGACGCTGCTGGCCCTGCTCGGCGTCTTCGCGGTGACCCACGTCGTCGGCGCCCTCGCCGACGGGTACGCGCTCCTGTTCGCGACCCGCGTGCTCGCGGCGCTCGCCTGCGCCGGGTTCTGGGCCGTCGCGCTGGCGACGACGATCGCCCTCGTCCCCGTCGAACGGCGCGGGCGCGGGATGGCCGTGCTGGTCGGCGGCCTGACCGTGGCGAACATCGCCGGGGTGCCCGCCGGGACGTTCCTCGGCCAGCACGCCGGCTGGCGGACGGCGTTCTGGGCGGTGGCGGCGGTGACGCTGCTCGCGGTGGTGGGCGTGGCGCTGCTGGTGCCGGAGACGACCGGCGGGCCGCTGAGCCTCCGCGGCGAACTGCGGCTCTACCGCCGGGGCCGGGTCTGGCTCGCGCTCGGCGTGATCGCCTTGTGCCAGGCCATGATCTTCGCCGCCTTCAGCTACCTGGCACCGCTGCTGACCGAAACCGACGGGCTCGCCGAGGGCTGGGTGCCCGGGGTGCTGGCGCTGTTCGGCGTCGGCGCGCTGATCGGGATCAGCGCGGGCGGCAGGCTGGCCGACCGGCGGCCGTTCGCGACGCTCTACGGCTGTCTCGCCCTGGCGCTGGCCTCGTTGCTCGTGCTCGCCCTCACCACGGACGCGCTGGTCGCCGTGGCGGCCGTGCTCGTCTTCGGCGTGGCCGCGTTCGGCGCGAACCCGGCGCTGAACCTCCGCGCCTTCCAGGCCGCCGGCGACGCGCCCACGCTCGTCGGCGCGAGCACGACGTCGGCGTTCAACGTCGGCAACACCGCCGGGCCGTGGCTGGGCGGCGTCGCGATCGACGCGGGGCTCGGCTTCCCGAGCGTGGCGTGGACCGGGATCGCCCTCGGCGTGGCCACGCTGGCCGCGCTCACGGTCGCCGCCGCCGTCCAGCGCAGCGACGACCGGGAGCTCGTGGCCGTGTAAGGCTCAGACGCCGAGGAAGTGGACCCCGCCGTCGACCATGATCATCGAGCCGGTGGTGGCGGGGAGCCAGTCCGACAGGACCGCGCAGACGCTCTTGGCCACCGGGTCCGGGTCGGTGCTGTCCCAGCCGAGCGGCGCGCGCTCGCCCCAGCCGTCCTCCAGGTCGACGAAGCCGGGGATGGACTTGGCGGCCATCGTCTTCATCGGGCCCGCGCTGACCAGGTTGACCCGGATGCCCTGCGGCCCCAGCTCCTTGGCCAGGTACCGGTTGACCGACTCGAGGCCCGCCTTCGCGACGCCCATCCAGTTGTAGACCGGCCACGCGACCCGCGCGTCGAAGTCCATCCCGACGTAGGACGCACCCCGGCCGAGCAGCGGCAGGCACGCCTTCGCCAGCGACATGTAGGAGTACGTCGAGATCTCGATCGCGGTCTTGACGTCCTCGGCGGGCGCGTCCATGAACGGCGCGCCGAGGCAGGTCTGCGGGGCGAAGCCGATCGAGTGCAGCACGCCGTCGAGGCCGTCGACGTGTTCGCGGACCTTGTCCGCGAGGGAGTCCAGGTGCTCCTGGTTGGTGACGTCCAGCTCGATCACCGGCGCCTCTTCGGGCAGCCGCTTCGCGATGCGCTCGACCAGCGACATGCGGCCGAAGCCGGTGAGCACGACCTTGGCGCCTTCCTGCTGCGCGATCTTGGCCGCGTGGAAGGCGAGCGAAGCGTCGGTGATGATGCCGGTGATCAGCAGGCGCTTGCCTTCGAGCAGTCCGGGCACGGGTCCTCCAAGTCTTGTTCGGGTCTGTTGTCGGTCAGTGGCCGAGGCCGAGGCCGCCGTCGACGGGCAGCACGGCACCGTTGACGTAGCCGGCTTCGTCGGAAGCGAGGTAGCGGACGGCGGCGGCGATCTCCGACGGCTCGGCGTACCGGCCGGAGGGCACCTGCGCGAGGATCTCCTTCTTGCGCGCCTCGGGCAGCTCGTCGGTCATGTCGGTGTGCACGAACCCGGGCGCGACGACGTTCGAGGTGATGTTGCGCGAGCCGAGTTCCCGCGCGAGCGACCGCGCGAAGCCGACCAGCCCGGCCTTCGACGCGGCGTAGTTGGCCTGCCCGGCCGAGCCGGAGAGGCCGACGACGGAGGAGATGAAGACGAACCGGCCCCACTTGCCGCGCAGCATGCCGCGCGAGGCCCGCTTGGCGACGCGGAAGGCCCCGGTGAGGTTGGCGTTCAGGACGCGTTCGAACTGCTCGTCGCTCATCCGCATGAGCAGCGTGTCATCGGTCAGCCCGGCGTTGGAGACGAGCACCTCGACCGGCCCCTGGTGGTCCTCGACGAGCTTGAAGGCGGCGTCGACCTGCTCGGTGTCGGTGACGTCGGCCTGCACGCCGAACAGCCCCTCCGGAGCCCCCGAACCACGGTGCGTGACGGCGACCCGGTGCCCCTGCTCGGCGAGGTCCCGGGCGATCGCCAGACCGATGCCCCGGTTGCCCCCGGTGACCAGAACCGACCGTCCCACTGTGTTCTCCACTCTTCGTCTGCGCGGCTGACGCGCACGAGGCTATCGGCAGTGCCCGCGGGTCGCGCACCCGCGTTGGCGTCTTCGCGGCCGTCCTGAGCCTGTGTCAGGAACTGCCTCCCGACCTTGCTGGTTACCCGCTGGTTGGTCACCGTGAGTCGCGACACAGCAGGTCGCCGATCACCGGAAGGGCAGCGCTGCCTTGTCAAGGCGAGTGGGCGAGCGAAGGATTTGGCGCATGGTCGACCGAACGAGCGAAGGTCCGGACTTTCCGCACACACCGGCCAGCCTTCAGCGGATAGCCCGGTCGGAGCGCCTGAGCCGCGAGGCACGCGAGGGCGACCGCGGCGCGTTCCTCGCCGACGCTGCTGCCGGCGGCTTCGCTCCGTCGGCCACCGTCGAGATCCGCTTCGAACCGGCCGACGCCCGCGTGGCCCGCCACCTCGAACTCGACGAAGGAGCCGAGGTCACCATCCGCGACCGGGTGATGCGCGCCGACGGCCTGGTGGTCCAGCTCGCGGTGTCGCGCCTCCCGCGCGAGCTGACCCGTGGTACCGCCATCGAGGACGTCGGCGCCGGACCGGGCGGCACCTACGCCCGGCTGGAGGAGGCAGGGCGGACGATCGGATCGTTCGCCGAGCACGTCGGCGCGCGAATGCCGATGCCCGCCGAGGCGGCGCGGCTACAAATCGCCGACGGGGTACCGGTCATCACCGTCACCCGCGTCACGTATGCCGTCGACGGCACGCCGCTCGAGATGAACGACATCGTGCTGGTCGCCGGCCGCTTCGAGCTGTCCTACGAGTGGCCCGCCGGCTGACCATCCGGCAACCAGACGTCACCGTCCTAAGCGGGTGTTAGGAACTGCTTCCCGACCTTGCTGGTTACCCGCTGGTTGGTCACCGTGAGTCGCAACACAGGAGGTCGACGATGACAACCCGGATCAGCCCCACCGCCGAGGGGGCCGTGAGCGAAAAGCGCGTGATCGGCAACGTGCTGCGCGGCTCGATCGGCAACTTGATCGAGTGGTACGACTGGTACGCCTACGCGGCGTTCACCACCTACTTCGCCAAGTCCTTCTTCCCCACCACCGACACCACGGCCGCCTTCCTGGGGACCGCCGCCGTGTTCGCCGTCGGGTTCCTCATGCGGCCGCTGGGCGGGTGGATGCTCGGGCGGTTCGCCGACCGGTTCGGCCGCCGGCGGGCGCTCGTGCTCTCGGTCACGCTCATGGCAGGCGGGTCGCTGCTCATCGCCGTCACGCCGAACTACCACACCATCGGGATCGCCGCGCCGATCCTGCTGCTCACCGCGCGGCTGATCCAGGGCCTGTCGGTCGGCGGCGAGTACTCCACCTCGGCGACCTACCTGTCCGAAGTCGCCACCCCCGGCAAGCGCGGCTTCTACTCGAGCTTCCAGTACGTGACCCTCTACGGCGGGCAGCTGCTCGCCCTCGGCCTCCAGCTGGTCCTGCAGGCGCTGCTCACCGAGCAGCAGCTGACCTCGTGGGGCTGGCGGATCGCGTTCGGCGTCGGCACGGTCGCCGCGCTCACCGTGATGTGGCTGCGCCGCGGGATGGACGAGTCCGAGAGCTACCGGCAGAACGCCGAAGAAGGCAAGGGCGACCGCGGCACGCTGCGCGCACTGGCCAAGTACCCCAAGGAGATCGCGCTCGTCGTCGGCCTGACCCTGGGCGGCACGGTCGGCTTCTACACCTTCGCCACCTACAGCCAGAAGTTCCTGGAGAACACCGCGCACATCCCGCGCCGGCAGGTCACCATCGTGCTGTTCTGCGCGATCCTCGTCGCCGCCGTCCTGCAGCCGGTGTTCGGGCGGCTGTCCGACCGGATCGGCCGCCGTCCGCTGCTGCTGTTCTTCGGCATCGGCGGCACGCTGCTCACCGTCCCGCTGATGACGGTGATGGGCTCGACCCGCAACCCCGTCGGCGCGTTCTTCCTCGTGCTCGCCGGCCTGGTGATCGTCGCCGGGTACACCTCGATCAACGCGATCGTGAAGGCCGAGCTGTTCCCCACGAAGATCCGCGCCATCGGCGTCGGGCTGCCCTACGCGCTGACCGTGGCGATCTTCGGCGGCACCGCCGAGCTGATCGCGCAGGCGCTGAAGAGCGCCGGGCACGAGCCGGTGTTCTTCTGGTACGTCGCCGGCTGCGTCCTGGTCTCCCTGATCGTCTACGGCACAATGCGGGAAACCTCGAAGACCTCCGAGCTGGAGAAGCGCTGACTGGAGGATGACCGTGCGCGTGCTCCTCGTCGAAGACGACGCGGGTGTCGCCGGCGCGCTCGCCGAGTCGCTGCACGCGCGCGGTCATCCCGTCACCAGCGTCGCCCGCGGGGCCGACGCGCTGCACCACCACCGCGCGGCCGATCTCGTCCTGCTGGACCTGGGCCTGCCCGACCTCGACGGCCTCGACGTGCTCCGCAAGATCCGGGCCGTCTCGCCGGTCCCGGTGATCGTGCTGACCGCCCGCGGCGACGAACGCTCGGTCGTGCGCGGGCTGCGGCTCGGCGCCGACGACTACCTCACCAAGCCGGTCCGGCTGGCCGAGCTGCTGGCCCGGATGGACGCCGTCGTGCGGCGCGCGGTGGCCCGCGCCACCCCGGCCGGCGACGTCGTGCGCGTCGAAGACGTCGAGATCGACCTCGGTGCCCGCCGGGTGCTGGTCGCCGGGAACGACGTCGGGCTGACCACCAAGGAGTTCGAGATCCTGGCCGTGCTCGCCGCGCGGCCCGGCACCGCGGTCAGCCGCCAGCAGCTGATGGACGAGGTCTGGGGCGACGCCTACCTCGCGGTGTCGCGCTCGCTCGACGTGCACCTGACCGGCCTGCGCGCCAAGCTCGACCGGCCCGGCCTGCTCACCACCATCCGCGGCTTCGGCTACCGGCTCGGCCGGGACTGACCCCGTGCGCACCCGGCTGCTGGTGGTCCTGGTCGCCCTCGCCCTCGCGGTGGTCGCCGCGTTCGCCGTGCCGCTGCTGACCGCCACCGCCGAGCAGCGCACCCAGCAGCTGGTCATCTCGCGCACCGCCGACGTCGACCGGTTCGTCGTGCTCACCCAGCAGGCCGTCGACACCCGCGACCCCGCGGCCCTCGCGGCCGACGCCGAGCGCTACGCCCAGCTCTACGGCGAAGGCGTCGTCATCGTCGACGCCCGGCGCCTCCCGCTGGTCCAGGCGGGCGGCCTGACCGCGGGCGACCCCGCGGTGCGCGGGCTGGTGGAGGCGGCCATGCGCAACGAACCGGCGCCGCGGGTGGACCGGCTGGACCCGTGGTCGGCCGAGCCGGCCTACTTCGCCCGCCCGGTCGGGACCGGCACCCGGGTGTCCGGGGTGGTCGTGCTGCGCGCGTCGGTGACGGCGGCGGCCGCGGACGTCGCCACCCGGTGGGGCACGATCGGTGCCGGCGCGGTGCTGGTCGCGATGGTGTTCGTGCTGCTCGCCGTGGTGCTGGCCCGGTGGATGGTCCGGCCGCTGCACGAACTCGAAACGGGCGTGCTGGCCGTGGCCGGCGGGCACCGCGCGCACGTCCCGGAACGGACCGGGCCGCGCGAGCTGCGCTCCCTCGCCGCCGAGGTCAACCGGATGTCCGAGGCCGTGCTGGAGGCCGCCGAGCAGCAGCACCGGCTGGTCGCCGACGCCTCGCACCAGCTCCGCAACCCGATGGCCGCGCTGCGCCTGCGCGTCGACTCACTGGCCGGGCGCATCGACGGCGACGACACCACCTACCGGGCGACGGTCGCCGAGGTCGAACGCCTCGAGCAACTCCTCGACGGCCTGCTCGCGCTCGCCCTGGCCGAGAGCACGGCGACGCGGGTCGCGGCCGGGGGCGCGGACGAGACGTGCGACCTGGCCTCCGTACTGGCCGAACGCGTCGACGCCTGGCGCCCGGCCGCCGAGGACGCCGGGGCGGCGATCGTGCCACCGCCGGGGCACGCCGAACCGGTGACCGTGCGCTGCCCGGAAGGCGAGCTCGCCCAGATCCTCGACGTGCTGCTCGACAACGCCGTCCACTACGCCGGCCGCGGCGCGAAGATCACCGCCGACTGGGAAACCGGCCCGGGCGCCGCGACCCTCGTCGTCGCCGACGACGGTCCCGGACTGTCCGAAGAGGACAGGATGCGGGCGACCGAGCGGTTCTGGCGGGCGGGCGGCGAGGGCGCGCCGCGCGGCACCGGGCTCGGGCTGGCCATCGCGGACCGGCAGGTGCGCACCCGCGGCGGTGTCCTCGAACTGCGGCAGGCGGACCCGCACGGCCTGGAAGCCCGCGTCACGCTGCCGCTGCAGGAGGTGCCGGGATGACGCTCACCCGCCGCACGGCCCTGCTCGGCGGTCTCGGCCTCGCCCTGGCCGGGTGCTCGACGGCCGGCTACCGCGGCCCGGAACGCCCGCTCACCATCGCCGCCGGCGAGCGCGGCGGGTTCTACCTGGCCTTCGCCGAGCTCCTCGCCACCGAGCTGAACCGCGCGGAGCCGCTGCTGCACGCGACCGCCGTGCCGACCGAGGCGAGCGTCGCCAACGTCGGCCTGGTGCAGCGCGGCCAGGCCGACCTCGGGCTGGTGCTCGCCGACGTCGCCCAGACCGCGCTCGCCGGCGGAGCGCCGTTCGCCGGCGAGGTGCCGCTGCGCGCGCTCGGCCGGGTGTACGAGAACTACCTGCAGCTGGTGGTGCGCGCCGACGGCCCGGTGCGCAAGCTCGCCGACCTCGCGGGCCGAGCGGTGTCCTTGGGTGCCAACGGCTCCGGCGCGGCCCAGCTCGGCGAGCGCCTGTTCGCCAAGGCGGGGGTCGTGGTGGACGCTCGTCACCTGCTGTTCGACGACGCGGTCCGCGCGCTGGCCGGCCGCCGCGTCGACGCCATGCTGTGGTCGGGCGGGGTGCCGACGCCGAAGCTGGCCGAGCTCACCCGCACCACCCCGATCGCGCTGCTGCCGCTGGGTTCGGTGGTCCCGCCGCTGCGGGCGGCGTACGGCCCGGTGTACGACCAGGTCCAGGTGCCCGACGGCGCCTACCGCGGCGTGGGCGCGCTGAGCACGATCGGCGTGGCGAACCTCCTGGTGTGCGCGCCATCCCTGCCTGACGACGTCGCCGCGGCGGTGGTGCGGCTGCTGGTCGAGCGCGCCACCGCGCTGGTGCCCGCCGAAGCTGTCGGGACGCAGTTCCTCGACGTGCGGACGTTGATCGGCACCCAGCCGGTGCCCCTGCAACCGGGCGCAGCGGCCGCCTATCGGGCGCTGCACGGCTGAACTAGATTGGGCGGGTGACCGCACCTCGCCGCCCGATCGCCGAGATGCCGCTGCGCGTGCGCTACCAGGAGTGCGACGGCCAGGGCATCGTCTTCAACGCCCACTACCTGGCCTATGTGGACATGTGCTCGTTCGAGGCGGAGAAGGCGCTCTTCGGTTCGCACGCGGAGTTCCTCGCGCACGGCACCGACGTCGTGGTCGCGGAGGCGAACGTCAAGTTCCGCTCCCCCGCCCGCTACGACGACGAACTCGTCGTTTCGCAGTACCCGAACCACCTCGGCACGACGTCGCTGGTCTTCGACTTCGAGATCCACCGCGGCGAGACGCTGATCGCGGCGGCGACCGTCCGGTACGTGTTCGTCGACCCCGTCACGCAGCGCCCGGCCGCGCCGCCCGAACCGGTCCGCAAGGTCTACGCGGCCCTGCTCGGGGACTGAGCCCGTGTTCCGCGTTCTCTTCTACCACCCGGAAATCCCGCCCAACACCGGCAACGCGATCCGCCTGGCCGCCAACACCGGCTGCGAGCTGCACCTGGTCGAACCGCTCGGGTTCACCCTGGAGGACAAGCAGCTGCGCCGGGCCGGGCTCGACTACCACGACCTGGCGCGCGTCCACGTCCACGCGTCGCTGGCCGCAGCCTGGGAGGCGCTGCTGCCGTCGAAGGTCTACGCCTTCACCGCCTCGGGGACGCGGCTGTACACCGACGTCGCCTACGCACCGGGCGACGTCCTGATGTTCGGGCCGGAGTCGGCCGGACTGCCGGTGGAGGTGCAGGAAGCGCCCGAGGTGACCGAGCGCGTGCGGCTGCCGATGCGGCCGTCCAACCGGTCGCTCAACCTCGCCAACACCGCGGCCATCACCGTCTACGAAGCGTGGCGCCAGAACGGCTTCCGGTAGGTTCGCCGGATGCGACAGCAGTTCCTGGGGGCGCTCATCGGCGCCGCGTTCGGCACGGTCTTCGTCCTCGTCAACTCCGGTGCCCCGCTCCCCGCGGCGCTCGGCTGGGTGCTGCGCGCCCTCGCCGTGCTCGCCCTGGCCGCCGTGGTGGTCCTCGGCCTCCGCGCGGGCGGGCGGCCCACCCTCGACGGGCGGCCGATGTTCGGGCCGAGCTACCGGGTCGTCGTCATCGGTGAAGTGGTGCTGCTCGTCGCCGGGTTCTTCGTGCTGAGCCTGCTCGACGCGCCGGTGCAGGCCAACGTCGCGTGGATCGCCACGATCGTCGGGCTGCACTTCGTCGCGCTCGCGTCGGCGTGGAAGACCCGCTCGATCCTCGTGGTCGGCGTGGTGCTGACCGTGCTCGGCGTCGCCGGGCTCGCCCTGCTCGACAGCGCCGCGGCGTGGGTGCCGTTCCTCAGCGGCGTGCTCTCCGGGGTGACCCTGCTCGGCGGAAGCCTCTACGGCGTCCGCCGAGCCTGAGTCACGGCAGTCTCTGCCCGAAGAAGAGGCTGGCCGCCGCGCCCAGCATGAGGATCAGCGTGCCCACCACGAGCCACGGCTTGCTCGCGTCGGCGTCCTTGAGCTCGTAGCCGATCTGCTCGCCGAGGTCGGCGTAGACCTTCTTCAGCTCCTCGGCGCTGGCCGCCTTGTAGAAGTCGCCGCCGGACAGCCGGGCGATTTCGCGCAGGGACTCGTCGTCCACGCTGACCGGCTGCGCCTTGCCGTCGATGTCGACCGAGCCGTGGGTGGTGCCGAAGGAGATCGACGAAATCGGCACGCCGGCCTGCTTCGCCGCCTGGGCCGCGGTGTACCCGCCCCGGGCCGCGTAGAGGTCCTCCGGGACCGTCTGCTTCCCGTCGGACATCAGCACGATCCGCGCCGGCGGCGGCCCGTCGGCGCCGCCGACGACACTGGAGAAGCTCTCCACCGACTGCAGCGCCGCGAAAATGCCTTCGCCGGTTGCCGTCGACTGGGCCAGCTTGAGGTTCTCGATCGCCTTGATCACGCCGTTGCGGTCGGTGGTCGGGTTGACCAGGACCGTTGCCGTGCCGGCGAAGGAGATCAGCCCGAGGTTGATGCCCGGCGTCATGTTCCGGGCGAAGCTCGTCGCGGCTTCCTGGGCCGCCTGCAGCCGCGTCGGGAGGACGTCGGTGGCCTCCATCGACAGCGAGACGTCGATGACCAGCATGACGGTGGCCCGGTTGCGCGGCACCTTCTGCTCGGCGGTCGGCCCGGCCAGCGCCACGGTGAGCAGCAGCAGCGACAGCACGATCAGCACCGCCGGTACGTGCCGGACCCAGCCCTGGCTCTTCGGCGCGACCTTCTCCAGGAGGTCCAGGTTCGCGAACCGCATGGTCCGCTTCCGGCGCGCCCGCTGGGCGAGCACGTACCCGACGGCGACCGCGGCGACCGCGATCAGCAGCAGGAACCACCAGGGCGACGCGAAGCCCGTCAAGCTCATGCGCCCACCTCACGGACGCTCGACGCGGCCTGAAGCGAAAGCGCCGTGTCGCATGGTTCGGTCGCAGGTTTCCTCACGCCACACCCCCCGACCAGCGGCGCTTGCGGGCGACGACGAACCGCACCATGTCGGCGATCCAGTCGGCGTCCGTGCGCAGCGTCAGGTGGGCCGCGCCCGCGCGGCGCAGACCGGCCGCGACCTTCTGCCGGTGGGCGTGGGCCGCGGCCCCGAACTCCTTGCGCAGCAAGGCCGAAGCGTGCACTTCGCGCTGTTTCCCTGTCTCCGGGTCGGCCAGCACGACGGTGCCCACCTCGGGCAGGTCGACGTCGCGCGGGTCGAGGACTTCGATCGCGATCAGTTCGTGGCGCCCGCCCAGTGCCCGCAGCGGCCGTTCCCAGGAGGTGTCGCCCAGGAAGTCGGAGATCACCACGGCCAGGCCCCGCCGCCGCGGCGGACGGCGCAGCTGCTCCAACGCCGTCGCGAAGTCACCCCGGGTGCCTTCGGCCGCGCGCGGGGTCTCGGCGAGCTTGCGCACCAGCCCGCGGGCGTGCGCGAGGCCGCCGCGTGCCGGGATGCGGACGGTCTCGGCGCCGGTGGAGACCAGCGCGCCGATCCGGTTGCCGCCGCCTCCGGTGAGGTGGGCGACCGCCGCGACGGCGCAGACCACCAGGTCCCGCTTCTCGCACAGCGCGGTGCCGAAGTCGAGGCTGGCCGAGAGGTCGGCGACCACCCAGGTCTCCAGCTCGCGGTCGGCCACGGTCTCGCGGATGTGCGGGGTCGTGGTGCGGGCGGTGACCGCCCAGTCCATCCGGCGCACGTCGTCGCCGGGCTGGTACGGGCGGGCCTCGCCGGGCTCGGACCCCGGCCCCGGCACCAGCCCGAGGTGGTTGCCCTGCAGCAGCCCGTCGAGCCGGCGGCGGACGTCGAGCTCCAACGTCCGGAGCCCGGCTTCCATCCGGTCGCCGCGCAGGATCGGCGGCGCCCACGAAGGGCGGACGCCCTTCTCGTTCTTCGCCATCGCCGGGTTACCTGACCGGCGCGCCCGCCGGGACCGGGCCGCCTTGGCCGGCCCCGCCCTGCGGCCGGGCCGAGACCTGCGGCAGCGGCACGGTCTGCAGCACGCGGGTGATGATGTGGTCGATCGGCACGCCGTCGGCGAGGGCGTCGTAGGACAGCACGAGCCGGTGGCGCAGCACATCGGGCACGACGTCGACGACGTCCTGCGGCAGCACGTAGTCGCGGCCGCGGACCAGGGCCAGCGCCCGCGCGGCGGCGATGATGCCGAGGCTCGCGCGCGGCGAGGCGCCGTAGGAGACCCAGCCGGCGACGTCGGCGAGGCCGTGCTCGTTCGGCGTCCGGGTGGTCAGCACGAGCCGCACGACGTAGTCGACGAGCGCGTGGTGCACGAACACCTGCGACGCGACGCCCTGCAGCCGGACCAGCTCGGTCGGGCTGAGCACCTCGTGCGGGGTGGGCGGGGTGACGCCCATCCGGTAGATGATCTCGCGCTCCTCCTCGGCGGAGGGGTACTCGACGACGATCTTGAACAGGAACCGGTCGCGCTGGGCTTCCGGCAGCGGGTACACGCCCTCGTTCTCGATCGGGTTCTGGGTGGCGAGCACGAGGAACGGGTCGGGCATCGGGAACGTCTGCCCGCCGATCGACACGTGCCGCTCGGCCATGACTTCGAGCATGGCCGACTGGACCTTGGCGGGCGCGCGGTTGATCTCGTCGGCGAGCACGAAGTTCGCGACGACCGGGCCGAGCTCGACGTCGAACCGCTCGGCGCCCTGGCGGTAGATCCGGGTGCCGAGGATGTCGGCGGGCACGAGGTCGGGCGTGAACTGCACGCGGGAGAACGAGCCGCCGACCACGCGCGCGAACGTCTCGACGGCGAGGGTCTTCGCCACGCCGGGCACGCCTTCGAGCAGCAGGTGGCCCTTGGCCAGCAGGCCGACCAGCATCCGCTCGACCAGCCGGTCCTGGCCGACGATGATCCGCTTGACCTCGAACACGGTCCGCTCCAGCAACTGGGCGTCCCGCGCCGGTGTCGCCTGCTGGCCGTTCCCGCCCTCGGCGTAGCCGGGCTCGGTCACTCTGCCTCCTCCAAAGTCGTGCGCCGCCCCCGCGACGGTGATCACGCGGTGCGACCGTACTGCGCCCCCACGCCTGCGCCGCATCCGGCACGCGGACGCACATGGCCCACGATCAGCCAACACGGTCAGCGGTATGGCACCTGTGAAGCCTTCCGCGGCGGAAACGGGTGAGATGGCCTGGGCCGAGGGCTCGGCGGGAGCGGGCTTGGGTGCTCTCCGACGAGAGCACTGCTCCCGCCTCGGAGCGGCGAGCTGCTCACATCCGAGAGCACCGCTTACACAAGCGGCGCACGCCCGCTCTGATCCGAGAGCACTGCTCTCAGTTGCGCGCGAGCGCCGCCCACAACCGAGAGCACCGCTCACCCCAGCAGCCCACACCCGCCCCGATTCGAGAGCACTGCTCTCGCATGTGCGCAAGCGCTGCTCGCGACCGAGAGCACCGCTCACTCCGGCAGCCGACAGCCGCTCCGCTTCGAGAGCACTGCTCTCGCTTGCGCGCGAGCACCGCCCACAACCGAGAGCGCCGCTCACTCCAGCAGCCCACACCCGCTCCGCCTCGAGAGCACTGCTCTCGCATGTGCGCGAGGGCTGCTCGCGATCGAGAGCACCGCCCACCCCGCCGACCCGCGCCCGCCACAATTCGAGAGCACTGCTCACACTCGCACGCGAGCGCCGCTCGAAACCGAGAGCAGCGCTCACCTCGCCAACCCGTGACCGCCCCGTTTCGAGAGCGCCGCTCATCCCGCCGGTGCGCGCCCGCTTCGATTTGAGAGCGCTGCTCCCGCTCGCGCAGAGCGTCGCTCGCAACCGAGAGCACTGCTCACCCCAGTGGCCGACACCCGCTCCGCTTCGAGAGCACTGCTCACGCCACCGTTGCACACCACCCTGGCTTGAGAGCACCGCTCACCCCAGCGGCGCACGTCCGCTCTGAGACGAGAGCACTGCCCTCAGTTGCGCGTGAGCGGCGCTCGGAAGCGAGAGCACTGCTCTCATCCACCCCACGTGCAGCGCTCACGACCGAGAGCAGTGCTCACCCCGCGCCGTGCCGCTCGAGGTCTTCGGGCGTGTCGATGTCGTCCGCTTCCCCACGCTCCGCCGGGACCTCGGTGATCGTCAAGCCGCCGAGGACCCGGCGCAGGGCCGCGTTGTCCACCTCCACCGGCAGTGCCGCCCGCAGCGCTGCGGTTCGCCAAGCTCCCAGCAGCCACTGGCGTTTTCCCGCCGCGTCGATCAGGACCGCGCCGTCGCCTTCGCCGATTGCCGTCACCAGCCTGTCCACTGTAGACCTTCGAACACCCGGGAGGTCGGCGGCCAGCAGCGCGACCGCTTCGACGTCGTCGGGCACGAACACCAGCCCCGCCGCCAACGCGGCCACCGGGCCGGTGCCCGGCACCGGTTCGCGGGTCCACACGACGTCGAAACCGGGCCGGCGCGGGCCGACCGCGATCACCCGTTCGGCGCCCTCCAGGGCGTGGATCGCGCGGGCGAGCAACGGCTTCCCGCCCACCGACAGGGCGGGCTTGTCCACACCGGACAACCTGCGGGCCGAGCCTCCGGCCACCACGATCCCCGCGTAGCGCATCCGGGGAATCTAGCGGCCCAGCACGAGGTAGGTGAAGCCCAGCACGCCGCGGTAGTCGCGGACGTATTCGCGCAACCGCCGGTCGAGCCAATCGCGCACCGCGGCCGCGCGGGGGTCGGCCGGGTGCGCCGCCAGCCACTCCGCCCAGCCGGCGCGGGAGGTCGACTCGAAGTCGTCCCATTCCAGCTGGTCGGCCGTGCTCAGGTGCAGCACGCGCCAGCCGGCGGCGGCCGCGGCGTCGAGCAGGTCGGGCAGGGTCAGCAGGTCCGGGCCGAAGATCTCGCGCGCCGCCGGGTTCGGTGGTGCCGCCCAGAAACCGTCGCCGTAGAGCAGGCGCCCGGACAGCCGCACGGCGCGGGTGAGCGCGGCCAGCGCGTCCTTCGTCGAGCCGAAGACGTGGGCCGACCCGATGCAGAACACGCGCTCGGCGGGCACGTCCCAGGCCGCGGCGTCCGCTTCGGCGAACTCGACGGTGAGCCCGCGCGACGCGGCCGCCGCCCGGCCGCGGTCGAGGCCGGTCCGGTCGGTGTCGACGCCGGTGGCGCGCAGGCCGGGGGCCCGGGCCGCCGCCCGCAGCAGGAGCTCGCCCCAGCCGCAGCCGAGGTCGACCAGGTGGCCGTCGTCCAGGGCCATCCGGTCGAGCAGCAGCTCGGCGTGCGGCTCCGACAGGGGCGTGTTCCAGCGCATCCGGGTGCGCCGCAGCGCGTTCAGTTCGTCGTCCACGCCGCCGATCCTGTCGGCGGCCCCAGGCCGTCGTCGAGCGGATTTCAGCCGATCAAGCGGGTCGCGTACGGCATGATCCCGCCGTACCGCACCGGCGCGATCCGGACCCGCAGGCCGGACTGCGGCGCCTCGACCATCTGCCCGCCGCCGAGGTACAGCGCGACGTGGTGGATGCCGCCCGGGCCGCCCCAGAACAGCAGGTCGCCGCGGCGCATCTGGGACAGCGGCACCCGGCGGCCCGCCGAGTACTGGTAGCCGCTGTAGTGCGGCAGCGAGCGGACGCCGGCGAAGGCGTAGATCATCAGGCCGGAGCAGTCGAAGCCGATCTTGTTGTAGTCGCCGTAGCGGTCGGCGACGCCGCCGTCGCGGATGCCGCGGGTCGGACCGCTGGCGTTGCCGCCGCCCCACGCGTACGGCATCCCCAGCTTGGACAGCGCCCGCGCGATCGCCGCCTCGACGGACGATCCGGCCGGGCCGGACGGCGCCGGGCCGCCCGAGGGACGGCCGCCGCCCCCGGACGCGGCGAGCGCGGCCTGCCGGGCGCGTTCCTCGTCTTCGCGCTGCTTCTGCGCGAGCCAGTCCTGGTAGCGCTGCCGCTGGCCCTGCAGGCCGCTGACCTTGGCCTGGGCGGCGTAGAGCTGCTGTTCGACGTCGGTCTTGTTCTTCTCCAGCTGCGCGTTCTGCGTGGCCTGGCTGTCCTGGGCCTGCTCGGCGGTCGTCCGGGCGGCGTCGGCGCTGCTCTTCGCCCGGCGGGCCGCGTCCTGCTTCTGCTGGGCGATCTCGGCGGCCTTGCGGGCCGCGGCGTCCTTGTTGGACTTCTCGGTCTGCGCCTGCTCGAGCCGGTCGAGGGCGTTGAGCCGGTCGCCGCCGACGGCGTCGAGCAGCTGCGCGCGGGCGAGCATGTCCTTGGGGCTGTCCGCGCTGAGGTAGGCCGAGAGCGAGCCGACCGTGCTGCCCTGCTGGAAGCTCGCCGCGGCGAACGACTTCAGGTCCGCGCGGGCCTTCTCGATGGCCGCCGAGGCCGCGTCCGCTTCGCCGCGTGCGGCCTTCGCGTCGTTCTCCGCGCGCGTCGCGTCGTCCTGCGCGGTCTGCAGGTCCACCAGCGCCTTGTTGGCCTGCTCCTGCTTGAGCTCGACGTCGTCCTGCAGCTGGGTCAGCTTCTGCTCGGCCTGGGCCAGCTGGCTGGTCAGCCGGCCGACTTCGCCTGCCTTCGCGTTCGCGTCGGCCTTGCCGGCCTGGATCTCGGAGTCACTGGGGTTGGGCGGCGGCGGGGGCGCCGCAAGGCCCGTGCCGCCGGCGCCGAACAAGATCGCCAACGTGAGCGTGCTCACGCTGAGTCCCCGGCGGACGCGCGGCACCCCCGGACCCCCGCACCGTCCAAACAAGACCGCCACCTCCGCTCACCAGCGCACACCCCGCGTCACTGCAGTCACACCACTATCACAAGCATCAGCGGAAACTTACACAACGTAGGCACCAATTCCCCTCATTGAGGGACCCCAGCGGTGCCGGCTTTCCGAATGGCGCAGCCCACACCGCGTGTCGTCTTGTCCGTTAAACAGGACACGCGTACTGTTTGAGGCACCGCGAGGTGTGGCATCCCGATTCCGGTCCTACGGTGGGGGTGCGCAAGACTCGCCACCACCGAACCCGACCGAACTGACCCGGGACTCGACCGCCGCACCGGCGCGGAAGTCCACGCCACTGGAGTTAGACGTGACCGCACCTGCCAGCAAGGACAGCTTCGGCGCCAAAGACACGTTGAAGGTGGGAGACGCCTCGTACGAGGTGTTCCGCCTGAACAAGGTCGAGGGCGCCGAGCGCCTGCCGTACAGCCTGAAGATCCTGCTCGAGAACCTGCTGCGCACCGAGGACGGCGCGAACATCACCGCCGACCACATCCGCGCGCTCGGCTCGTGGGACCCGAACGCCGACCCGTCGATCGAGATCCAGTTCACGCCGGCCCGCGTGATCATGCAGGACTTCACCGGCGTGCCGTGCGTCGTCGACCTCGCCACCATGCGCGAAGCGGTCACCGACCTGGGCGGCGACCCCGACAAGGTCAACCCGCTCGCCCCGGCCGAGCTGGTCATCGACCACTCGGTGATCATCGACGTCTTCGGCCGCGCCGACGCCTTCGAGCGCAACGTCGAGATCGAGTACGAGCGCAACCGCGAGCGCTACCAGTTCCTGCGCTGGGGCCAGGGCGCCTTCGACGAGTTCAAGGTCGTCCCGCCGGGCACCGGCATCGTGCACCAGGTCAACATCGAGCACCTCGCGCGCACGGTGATGTCCCGGGGCGGGCAGGCCTACCCCGACTCCTGCGTCGGCACCGACTCGCACACCACCATGGTCAACGGCCTGGGCGTGCTGGGCTGGGGCGTCGGCGGCATCGAGGCCGAGGCGGCCATGCTGGGCCAGCCGGTGTCGATGCTCATCCCCCGCGTCGTCGGCTTCAAGCTGACCGGCGAGATCCCGGCCGGCGTCACCGCGACCGACGTCGTGCTCACCATCACCGAGATGCTGCGCAAGCACGGCGTGGTCGGCAAGTTCGTCGAGTTCTACGGCGAGAGCGTCGCCGAGGTGCCGCTGGCCAACCGCGCCACCATCGGCAACATGAGCCCGGAGTTCGGCTCCACCGCGGCGATCTTCCCGATCGACGACGAGACCGTCCGCTACCTCAAGCTCACCGGCCGCTCGCCCGAGCAGGTCGCGCTGGTCGAGGCCTACGCCAAGGAGCAGGGCCTCTGGCACGACCCGTCGCGCGAGGCCGCCTACTCCGAGTACCTCGAGCTGGACCTGTCGACGGTCGTGCCGTCGATCGCCGGCCCGAAGCGCCCGCAGGACCGCATCGAGCTGTCGGACGCGAAGTCGTCGTTCCGCAAGTCGATCCACGACTACGTCAACGGTGAGCAGGAGACCCCGCACACCAAGGTCGACGAGGCCGTCGAGGAGACCTTCCCGGCGTCCGACCCGGCCGCGCTGACGTTCGCGGACGAGGACGCCGTCGACCTGCAGTCGGCGGCCAACGGCGGCAGCGGCCGCCCGTCCAAGCCGGTCAAGGTCTCCAGCGAAGACCGCGGCGAGTTCATCCTCGACCACGGCGCCGTGGTGATCGCCTCGATCACCTCGTGCACCAACACCTCGAACCCGTCGGTCATGCTCGGCGCCGCGCTGCTCGCGCGCAACGCGGTCGAGAAGGGCCTGTCGGTCAAGCCGTGGGTGAAGACGTCGATGGCGCCGGGCTCGCAGGTCGTCACCGACTACTACACCAAGGCCAACCTGTGGCCGTACCTGGAGAAGCTGGGCTACCACCTGGTCGGCTACGGCTGCACCACCTGCATCGGCAACTCCGGCCCGCTCTCGGACGAGATCTCCGCGGCGATCCAGGAGAACGACCTCACCGCGGTCTCGGTGCTCTCGGGCAACCGGAACTTCGAAGGCCGGATCAACCCCGACGTGAAGATGAACTACCTCGCGTCGCCGCCGCTGGTCATCGCCTACGCGCTGGCCGGCACGATGGACTTCGACTTCGCGAACCAGCCGCTGGGCCAGGACACCGACGGTAACGACGTCTTCCTCAAGGACATCTGGCCGACGTCCAAGGAGATCCAGGAGACCATCGACCACGCGATCACGCAGGAGATGTTCACCAAGGACTACGCGGACGTCTTCGACGGCGGCGAGCGCTGGAAGTCGCTGCCCACCCCGGAGGGCAAGACCTTCGAGTGGGACCTCGAGTCCACCTACGTGCGGAAGCCGCCGTACTTCGAGGGCATGACGCCGGAGCCGTCGGCGGTCACCGACATCACCGGCGCGCGCGTGCTGGCCAAGCTGGGCGACTCGGTCACCACCGACCACATCTCCCCCGCCGGCGCGATCAAGCCGGGCACCCCGGCCGCGCAGTACCTGACCGAGCACGGCGTGGAGAAGAAGGACTTCAACTCCTACGGCTCGCGGCGCGGCAATCACGAAGTGATGATCCGCGGCACGTTCGCGAACATCCGGCTGCGCAACCAGCTCCTCGACGACGTGCAGGGCGGCTACACCCGCGACTTCACGCAGGAGGGCGCGCCGCAGGCGTTCATCTACGACGCGGCGCAGAACTACGCGGCGCAGGGCACCCCGCTGGTCGTGCTGGGCGGCAAGGAGTACGGCTCCGGTTCGTCGCGTGACTGGGCCGCCAAGGGCACGTCGCTGCTGGGCGTGCGCGCGGTGATCACCGAGTCGTTCGAGCGCATCCACCGTTCGAACCTGATCGGCATGGGCGTCATCCCGCTGCAGTTCCCGCAGGGCGAGTCGGCTTCGTCGCTCGGCCTCGACGGCACGGAGACGTTCGACATCACCGGCATCACCAAGCTGAACGACGGCGAGACCCCGCGCACGGTGCACGTCACGGCCACCAAGGCGGACGGCACCAAGGTGGAGTTCGACGCGGACGTCCGCATCGACACCCCGGGTGAGGCGGACTACTACCGCAACGGCGGCATCCTGCAGTACGTGCTGCGGAAGATGACGCAGGCGTAAGGGTTCCGGTATTCCGGAGGGCCTCCCCGCTCGGCTGAGCGGGGAGGCCCTTCCTCATGCGGGGACGGCCACCCAGCGCACGCTCGACACCGACGGCTCCAGCGACAGCCGCGACACCGCGGCCTCCATCTGGGCGTCGTCGCGCTGGTCGCCGACCAGCTCGGCGCGGACCTCGACGGTGCGGTTCTCCAGGTCCGTGCTCAGCACCGACAGCAGCCGGAAGTCCGTGCGGGTCAGGGCCTGCACCAGCAGGGCCCGCACGTGGGCTTCGGCCTCGTCGCGGGTCACCGCCTGGAACTCGTACCGCGCCGGTGTCTCGTCACCCGCCTCCGGACGGCGGTCGACGACGCGGCCCAGCGGCCGCAGCACGACGTTCACCCCGACCACGACCGCGGTCCCGGCCACCGCGACCGCGTACAGGCCCGCCCCGGCCAGGGCGCCGACCGCGGCCGAGCACCACAGCGTTGCCGCCGTGTTGAGGCCGCGCACGTTGAGGCCGTCGCGGAGGATCACTCCGGCGCCGAGGAACCCGATGCCCGACACGATCTGGGCCGCCACCCGGGTCGGGTCGGCGTCGCCGCTGGAAGCCAGCCCGCCGAAGCCGTGGGCCGACAGCAGCACGAACAGCGTCGCACCCACCGCGACCAGTGCGTTGGTGCGCAGCCCGGCCATCCGGGCGCGGAACTGGCGCTCGATCCCGATGACGGCACCCAGGCCGACGCCGGTGCCCACGCGCAGCAGCATTTCGAAGATGGTCATTCCGGCTCTTTTCCGGCGTGCGCGCACTGCCGGACAGGGGGCGGCCGAACTCAGCCCCGCCGGAAACCTCCGGTGAGCGCGCGCCCGGCCGTCCGAGGACTGTCCGCTGGCATGTGCCGCTCACCTCGCTTCCCGTGTTCGTCGATGATCAACTCCGCCAGCGTAGCCGGTCCCGCGGCCCGGGGAAGGGCCGCGGGACCGGGCTCACACTCAGAACGGCTGGACGTTCGGCTGGAACACCTGCCCGTTCGACGGCACCTTCAGGTCGGTCAGGTAGTCCGCCACGGCCTGGTCGACACCGAGGGCGTCACCGAGGATGCAGTGGCCGAACGCGTCGACCGACAGCAGCCGGCTGTTGCCGAGCTCGGCCGCCATCCGCTGGGCGAACTTGTACTGCGTGGCCGGGTCGTAGAAGTTGCCGACCACGACCACCGGGACGTCGGTCTTGGCCCGCCACGGGCCGCGGTAGGCGTCCGGCTTCTTCGCCGGCCACACCGGGCAGGCCGCGGTGTCCGAGAACACCTGGTACCGGCCGAAGGTCCGCGACTCGCGCTCCCACTTCGCGGCGATGTCCGGCACCTGCTCCTGCCTGATCCGGAACGGCTTGTCCGAGCAGTTGACGGCGAAGTAGGAGTCGTCGCTGGTGTAAGGGCTGTCCGGCCTCAGGTCGGCCAGGCCCCGATGACCGGTGGCGAGCGCCTTCAGCGGCCGGGGCTGCAGCGACTGCGCCTGCGCCGACGGGTGGATCGCGGTGTAGTACGTCTGCAGCCAATCGGCCAGGGCGGCGAACGCACCCGGGCTGTAGAGGACGCTCGAAACCGTGCCGGTGAACCCGCTGATGTCGAGCGAGCCGCCGCCGGGGAGGGTGATCGGCTGCTTGCGCAGGTACTCGCGCAGCTCGTCGAACTTCGCGCGCGGGTTGCCGTCGCTGAACGCGCACTTGTCGCCCACCTGGTCACAGCGCTTCAGGAAGCCGTCCAGCGCGATCTCGAAGCCCTGCGCGCGCTCGCGGTCGTACTCCACGCCGTCGCTGGTGCGCAGCTCCGGGTCGACGTTGCCGTCGATCACGATCGCCCGCGACTGCTTCGGGAACATCGCCGCGTACGTCGAGCCGATCAGCGTCCCGTAGGAGAAGCCGACGTAGTTCAGCTTCCGGTCGCCGACCGCCGCGCGCAGCGTGTCGAGGTCGCGGACGACGTCCTTGGTGGACATGTGGTTCAGCAGCGCGCCGGCGTTGTTCTTGCAGAACCGGCCGTAGTCGCGGTAACTGGCGAGCGTGCCCGAGATTTCGGCGCGCGAAATCGGCACGCCGATCTGGGCGGCGAAGACCTCGTCCGCGTCCTCCTGGGTGGTGAAGCAGCGCAGCGGGTTGCTGTCACCGACCCCGCGCGGGTCGAAGCCGATCAGGTCGAAGCGGTCGAGCACCTGCGGCCGGAAGATCGCCTCGCCGGCGATCGGCAGGGTCAGGCCCGGGCCGCCGGGGCCACCCGGGTTGAGGAACAGCGACCCGACCCGCTGGCCGGGCGTGCGGGCGGCCCGCTTGAGCAGCGCGATGTCGATGGTGCCCAGCGACGCGTTGTCGTGGTCGATCGGCACGCGGTAGCGCGCGCAGCTGTAGAACCCGACCTGGTCGGCGGGCACGCCGGCGAGGACGTCACTCGCGCAGGTGCCCCAGGCCACGGCCGGGGTCGCGCCGACGGCGGCGGGCCGGACGGCCGCGTCTTCGGCCGCGGCGGCGGTCCCGGACGGCCCGGCCAGCCCCACGCCGGCCACGAGCGCCCCCACCAGTGCGAACGCTAGCACCCGGCTCTGAGTGGATCTCGGCAAGACGTCTCCTCCCTCAGGGTCACGCAGTCGCCGCGCGCGCACGGCGTCACGGCGCGTTACCCGGGTGAGACTGGCACAAAGCGGTGAATCCCGGCACCGGCCGATCGGATGGTCAGGGCCTATCGACCCACCCGCGCGAGGACGAAAACCGGCAACGGCCGCGCCGCCTCGCGCTGCTCCATCGCATACCCCGGCCAGAAGTCCAGCAGCTCGCTCCACATCCGGTCGTACTCCTCGCCGTCCAGCTCCCGGGCGACGACTTCGACCGGCTTCCCGGCCAGCGCGACCTGGCACTTCGGGTTCGCCCGCAGGTTGAGCGCCCACGCCGGGTCGTGGGGGCGGCCCCAGTTGGACGCGGTCAGCACGAAGCCGTCGCCACGCGGGTAGTAGAGCAGGTTGGTGCTGCGGGGCAGCCCGCTCTTGCGGCCGGTCGTGGTCAGCCGCAGCGACGGCAGCCCGGCGAGCGCCACGAGGCTCACCCGGCCGCCGAACGCCTTGTGCAGTTTCGTGTCCGCCCAGACCACGAACCGGGCGGTGCGCATCAGCCACGGTTTGGTGCCGGCGGCCCGGGCGAGGGCCCGGAGAGGATTAGCCACGCACGGATTTTGCCAGGCTCACCCCGAACCGCTGCTGGGAGTCGGTCCACCAGTGCTCGAGCGCGAAGCCGGCCGCGGCCAGCTCGGCCTCGACACCGCCGGGGCGGAACTTGGCCGAGATCTCGGTCCGGACGTGCTCCCCCGCGGCGAAGGTCACCGTGAGGTCCGCGCCGGAGATCTCGACGGTCAGGTCCCGCCGGGCGCGCAGCCGCATCTCGATCCACTCGTTTTCGGCGTCCCAGTACGAGACGTGCTCGAACTCGTCGAGGTCGAAGTTCGCGCCGAGCCGGGCGTTGATCACCCGCAGCACGTTCTTGTCGAACTCCGCTGTCACGCCGGCCGCGTCGTCGTAGGCGCGTTCGAGGATGGCGGCGTCCTTGACCAGGTCGGTGCCGAGCAGCAGCCACTCCCCCTCGTCCAGGACCTCCCGCACGGACCGCAGGAAGGTCGCGCGTTCGGCGGGCAGGAAGTTGCCGATCGTGCCGCCGAGGAAGGCGACCACCCGCGGCTGCCCGTCCGGCAGCAGGTCCAGGTGCTGGGTGAAGTCGCCGACGACCCCGCGGACCGCCAGCCCCGGGTAGTCCTTCGAGATCGCCTCGGCCGCCTCGGCCAGCGCGGATTCGGAGACGTCGAGCGGGACGAACGCCTCCAGGGTGCCGTGGCCGGTGAGGGCGTCGAGCAGCAGCCGGGTCTTCTCGCTGGATCCCGAGCCGAGTTCGACGAGCGTGTGCGCCTCGGTGAGCTTCGCGACGTCGCCGGCGTGCGCGGCCAGCACTTCGCGCTCGCTGCGGGTCGGGTAGTACTCCGGCAGCTGGGTGATCTTCTCGAACAGCTCGCTGCCGTCGGCGTCGTAGAACCACTTGGGCGGCAGCCACTTCTGCGCCGCGGTCAGCCCGGCGACGACGTCGGCGCGCAGCTCCGCGGTGACGGCGTCGCCGGAGCGGTGGTGGTCGAGATCGACTTCGGTCATGAGAGCTCCTGGGTCAGGGGAAGCAGGTCGACGCCGGCCGCGGTGGCGCGCACGGCGTGGTGGTCTGGGACGGGCCGCCAGCGCGGGTCACCGTCGAAGGGTTCGGACGCCAGCCACACGTTGCTTCCGGGGGTTCCGGGTGGCGGAGCCCCCGGCCCGGGGCGAAGCCCCGGCACAACACTGCCGGCCGGGGTCTCCAGCACGGACAGCGCGTGCGTCCAAGTGGTGCCGATGAGGGTCGAGCCGTCGGTGAGCAGGAAGTTCAGCCGCGAGCCGGGCGCGGCCGCCTCGACGGCGAGGGTCAGCTCCGCCACCGCCGTCAGCGGATCCTCGCCCGTGGCCAGCCGGGCCCGCAGCAGCGCCCACAGCACCACCGAGTCGGTGGGTGCCTCCAGCGTGAGCAGCTCGGTGACCGGCAGGGTCTTGGCCAGTTCGGCCAGCGAGTCCGGGTAGCCGCGGACGACGCCGTTGTGGCTGAACAGCCAGGGCCCGGCGGTGAACGGCGCCGCGGCCGCCTCGGTCACCGGCAGGCCGGTGGTGCCGTTGCGGATGGCGGCGACGAACGCGCCCGTGGTCACCGCCGCGGCCAGCGGCGGCAGCGTCTCGTCCGTCCACAGTGGAGTCGACCGGCGGTGGCGCAGCGGCGGCGAGCCCGGGCCGGGGTACCAGCCCAGCCCGAACCCGTCGGCGTTGACCGAGCCGCCGCCGCGCATGTCCGCCGGCGCGTAGGACTGCACCAGCAGCGCGTGCGGGGCGCGGAAGAGCGCCTCGGCGGGCGAGACGGGCCCGCCGAGGTAGCCGATGTGGCGGCACATGCGCCTACCCCACCTCGCCGGGGGCCGCGTCGCGGGCGGTGCGGAAGCCGGCGAAGATCTGCCGCCGGATCGGGTAGTCCCAGTTGCGGAAGGTGCCCCGGATGGCCGCCGCGTCGGTGCCGAACGACCCGCCGCGCAGCACCTTGTACTCCGGCCCGAAGAAGACCTCCGAGTACTCCCGGTACGGGAAGGGCGCGAAGCCCGGGTAGCCGTGGAAGTCGGTCGACGTCCACTCCCAGACGTCCCCGATCAGCTGGTGCACGCCGGTCGGCGACGCGCCGGCCGGGTACGCCCCCGCCGGCGCCGGGCGCAGGTGCCGCTGGCCGAGGTTGGCGTGCTCGGCCGTCGGTTCGTCGTCACCCCACGGGAACCGGCGCGACCGGCCGGTCGCCGGGTCGAACCGGGCCGCCTTCTCCCACTCGGCCTCGGTCGGCAGCCGCCGCCCGGCCCAGGCCGCGTACGCCTCGGCTTCGTAGTAGGAGACGTGCACGACCGGCTCGTCGGCCGGGACGCGCTCGTAGCCGCCGAACCGGGTCCGCCACCAGCCGTCCTGCTCCCGCTTCCAGAACCGCGGCGCGGTGATGGAGTTCTCGGTCCGGTAGGCCCAGCCCGCCGGGCTCCACCACTGCTCGTCGTCGTAGCCGCCGCCGTCGAGGAACTCGGCGTACGCACCAGCCGTCACCGGGACCGTGTCCATCCAGAACGCGTCGACGGCGATCTCGTGCGCCGGGCGCTCGTTGTCCAGCGCCCACGGCTCGGCCGACGTGCCCATCGTGAACGCCCCGCCCGGCACCAGCACCTCGGACGGCAGCGCGCCGGACCGCGCGGGCGGCGGCTCGGGCGCGTGCAGCACCGGGTCGCCCTTGCGCAGCTGGTGGGTGGCCAGCATCGTCTCGTCGTGCTGCTGCTCGTGCTGGGTGATCATGCCGAACGCGAACGCCTGCTCGGTCAGCCGCCGCCCCTCCAGGGGCGCGTGCTCCAGCACGTCGAACGCCTTCTCGCGGACCTGCTTGACGTACGCGCGTGCCTCGGCCGGGCCCAGCAGGGGCAGCTCCGGCCGGTCGGCGCGGGCGTGCTGGAAGGCGTCGTAGATGTCGTCGATGTCCGGGCGCAGCGGCTCCCGGCCGCCGACGTCGCGGACCAGCCACAGCTCCTCCTGGACGCCGATGTGCGCCAGGTCCCAGACCAGCGGCGACATCAGCTTCGAATGCTGGCGGACCAGGTCTTCGTCGTCGACCGCGTCGGTCAGCGCGATGCTGCGCGCCCGGGCCCGCGTCAAGGCCTCCGCCGCGCGGGCGCGCAGGTCCTGTGCGCTCAGGTCGTGCAGTGCTTCCGTGCTCATGCTTCGCTCCTCGATCGGTACGCGCGCCCCAGCACGCTCTCGCTGATCTCGGTGATCGTCTCCGCCGCCAGCCCGGTCGCGCCCAGCTCGGCGCACCCGAGGTCGGCCAGTGCCGCGGCCGCGGCCGCCAGTTCCGGGTCGGCCAGGCCGCGGTGCGCCGCGGTGGTCCACCGGTCCGCCACCGGTGCGCAGAGCTCGCGCACCTTGTCCACTGTGGACGGGCGGGCCAGCAGCGCGCACACCAGCGCGACCGGGGCCAGCCACTCGTCCGGCGGTTGCGCGTCGAGGTACCGGATCTCCAGGTACCCCTGCGGGCGGACCGGGGTGAACATCGTGGTCAGGTGGTAGTCGAGGTCCGCCTCCGTCGGCCGCGGCAGCAGCGCCGCCGCGCCCCGGCCGTCGATCCAGTCGGCGAACGTCAGCCCGTCGGGGGCGTCCCACGGCCGGTCGCCGCGGGGCAGCACCATCAGGGGGACGTCCATCAGGCGCCCGGCCCACGCCCGCGCCGGGTCGCCGCCCGCCACGGCGGCCGTGCGCGTGCGCACCGCTTCCGTGTCGTGCACCGCCAGCCAGCGGGCCGAGGCGTGCCCGGTGTCGCGGCCGGCGTGGATGCGGGAGTTGGCGAACAGGGCGAGCAGCGGCGGGCCCATCGCGTGCGCGGCCGCCCACCGCGCGGCGTAGTGCTCCGGCTCCCCCGCGTCGACGCAGACCTGCAGGCCGGCGGTGCTGCACATCATGGTCAGCCCGCCGGGGCCGATCGGCGCGAACCGGCGTTCCATCGCCGCGTACCGCGGGGTGTGCAGGAGGCGGCGGGGCGCGCGGTGGCCGTCGATGCCCGATTCGCCGAGGACGAGGCCGTGGCGGGCGAGGCGGTCACGCAGGTGGTGGAGGTCGGCCGTGACGACTGCGGCGAGTTCGCGCAGGGAGGCCTGGGGAAGAGCGGAAATCTCGACCTGGCACCCGGGTTCGAGGCTCACGGGCGAGCCGGCCGGGAGGGGTGCGGCGGGGCTGCCGGGGCGGAGCGTCCGCGGGGTGTGCGGACCCAGCGCCGCGGCGAGGACGTCGGGATCGAGGGGTCTGGCCGGGTCGTCGGCATGGTGCACGGTGAACTCCAGCTCCACGCCGGTCAGGCGGGGTGGCCCGTGCTTGAAACACACCGATGCGACGTACGCCTCGCCGGCCGCGCGGTCCGCCAGGACCCGCGCGGTGCGGTTCGACGCACTACCCGACTTTTCGGGAAAATCGTGCACCGTGGACACCTCAGTCATGTCCGTTCCTGTTCCGGGTAGGGGAACTTCTCGCCTTCGGACGCTACACGCGGGGTACGACAAAATCAGGGCGGATCTTGCGGTGCGGGAGGTGTTCACCACCCTGTAAGAAGTCCCTGATCAGGGCAAAGCGGGTTCGGTGCCGAGTCCGAGCTCGGCCGCGGAAGCCCGCACGGCGTCGATCACCAGGTGCAGCGCGGGCCGCCGGAACGCGGTGCGCCGGTAGGCGATCGACACCGTCCGCAGCAGCGGCGTGGTGAGCGTGACGACGTCGATCCCGGGCGGCCGCAGCAGCCGCAGGCCCAGGTCGGACACGAGGGTGATGCCGAGCCCGGCGCCCACCATCGCCATCGCCGTCGACTGCTCCTCGACCTCGTGGTTGATCTTCGGCGCGAAGCCGTGGCGCTGGCAGGCGGTGCGCATCGCGCGGCCGAAGTGCGACTTGGGGCTGGCCAGGATCCACGGGTGCTCGGCCAGCTCGTCCAGCGACGCCGCACCCGAGGGCACCGCACCCCGCGGCACCGCGGCGTGCAGCCGTTCGACGGCCACGACCGCGCGTTCCAGCCCGGCGTCCCACGGCGTCGGCGCGTCGGAGTAGTCGATGACGAACGAAAGGTCGAGGCGGCCGTCCCGGACCGCTTCGGCGGTGTCTTCGGGTGCCAGCTCGCGGGTGCGCACCTCGATGCCCGGGTGCTCGCCGGCCAGCGCGGTCAGCGCCGTCGGCAGCAACCCGGAGGCCACCGACGCCCAGACCCCGGCGGTCAGCCGGACCGTGCGGTCCTCCTGGGCCTCCTCGAGGGCGAGCGTGGCGCGCTCGACCGAGCCGAGGATCTCTTCGGCGTGCTCGGTGAGCAGGGTGCCGAGCTCGGTCAGCTGGACACGCCGGCCGAGCCGTTCGAACAGCTTCGCACCCACGTCCCGTTCGAGCTGCGCAAGCTGCTGCGACACCGCCGAAGCGGTGTAGTGCAGTGCCGCGGCCGCCGCCGTGACGGTGCCCCGGCGGTGCAGCTCGCGCAGCATCCGCAAGCGGTGCAACGAAAGCTCCATACACAAAACTTAAACGAGATCGTGCAGCAGCGTTAAATGGACGGGCGGGCCACCGGGGGCGCACGCTCGTGGTGGCGGTCACGAGGCCGCCCCCGGACTTCCCTGGAGGTGAGTGGCCTGATGACCCCCGCCCCGCCACTGATGCGGCTCACGTGGACCGATCCCGTCACCGGCGCGCCCGGCTACCTGGTCGTGCACAGCCTGGTCTCGGGGGTCGCCACCGGCGGCACCCGAATGCGGGCCGGCTGCACGATGTCCGAGGTCGAAGACCTCGCGCGGGGCATGGCCAACAAGACCGCCACCTTCAACCTGCCGGTCGGCGGGGCCAAGGGCGGGATCGACTTCGACCCCAAGGACCCGCGCGCGTTCGACGTGCTCAAGCGCTTCTGCGCGTTCCTGCGGCCGTGGCTGGACGCGCACTGGGTGACCGCGGAGGACCTCGGCGTGCCGCAGCACCTGATCGACTCCGTGTTCGCCGAGCTCGGGCTGGAGCAGTCGTACCACGCGGCGATCCGCCGTTCGGCCGACCCGGCGCGCACCCTGCGCCGGGTGCAGGCGGGCCTCAACGCGCCGGTGCCCGGCGGGCTGCTACTCGGCGACGTCGTCGGCGGCTACGGCGTGGCGCAGGCGTGCCTGGGCGTCGCGGCGGCGTGGGACTGGGACGTGCGCGAGACGACGGTGGCCATCCAGGGCATCGGCACCATGGGCGGCGGCGCGGCCTGGTACCTGCACGAAGCCGGGGTCAAGGTGGTCGCGGTGGCCGACGCCGCGGGCACCCTGTACGACCCGGCAGGCCTCGACGTCCCGGCGCTGCTGGAGCTGCGCGACCGGTTCGGGGAGGTCGACCGGTCCCGGCTGCCCGCCGGCGTGCGGTCGCTGCCGCGGGAGACGATCGTCGGGATCGACGCGGACATCTTCGTGCCGGCCGCGATCTCCTACGCGCTGCGGCCGGACAACGAGAGCGCGGTCAAGGCCAAGGTGGTCGTCGAAGCGGCCAACGCCGCGACCACCCCGGAAGCGGAGGCCGCGCTGTCGGCCCGCGGGATCGCGGTGGTGCCGGACTTCGTCGCCAACGCGGGCGCGGCGGCCTGGGCGTGGTGGCTGCTGCTGGGCGAGGTCGGCGCGGACCCGGCCGACTCGTTCCTGCGGCTGCGCACCGAAATGCAGGCGAAGATCGCCCTGCTGCTGGCCGAGTGGAACATGGACCGGCTCCCCCTGCGCCTCACCGGGCTCCGGCTGGCCGAGACCAACCGCGCCCGGCGCGCCGAAGCCGCGCTCGCCCCGGAAGGCGAGCCGGGGCTGCTCATCCCCTGAGCGCGAAGCGGTCGGTCGCGCCGATCAGGACGTCCTGCATCGACGCGGCCGACACCGTGTGCCCGACGTCGTCCAGCATGACCAGCTCGCTGCCCGGCCACGCGTGGTGCAGCAGCCAGGGCGTGCCGACCAGGTTGCTCGTGTCGAGCACGCCCTGCGCCAGCACCGCGGGGATGCCCGCGAGCTTGCCTGCCTCGCGCAGGATCTCGCCGTCCGGGAGGAACGCGCGGTTGCTGAAGTAGTGCGTGACGAGCCGGGCGAAGCAGAGCCGGTAGGCCGGGTCCTCGAAGTCGTCGTGCGGCGGGACACCGGGGAGCATCGCGTCTTCCCAGGCGCACCACCCTTCGGCCGCCTTGTGGTGCACTGCGGGGTCCGGGTCCATCAGGAGGCGGTGGTAGGCCGCGGACAGGTCGCCGTCGCGCTCGCTTTCCGGGACGCCTTCGCGGAACCGGGCGAAGCCCTCCGGGAAGTAGGCGCCGAGGCCGCGGATGAGCAGCTCGATCTCGAGGTACCGGTCGGTCGCCAAGCCCATCAGCACGATTTCGCTGACGCGCTCGGTGTGGCGCAGCGCGTAGGCCAGGCTGAGCACCGAGCCCCAGGAACCGCCGAACAGCAGCCACTTTTCGATGCCGAGGTGGGTGCGGAGGCGTTCGAAGTCGGCCACCAGGTGGTCGGTGGTGTTGGCGGACAGGTCGGCGACCGGGGCACCGGCGTGCGGGGTGCTGCGGCCGCAGCCGCGCTGGTCGGCCAGCACGATCCGGTAGCGCGCGGGGTCGAAGAACCGGCGGACGCTCGCCGAGCAGCCGGAGCCGGGGCCGCCGTGCACGACGAGCGCCGGCTTGCCGTCGGGGTTCCCGCAGGTCTCCCAGTACATCGCGTGGCCGTCGCCGACGTCGAGCAGGCCGTGGTCGTACGGTTCGATCTCGGGGTACAGCATCGGCGCGTCCTTTCGGCGAGAAATGCAACAGCGCTGTCACATTAGCGCGGCGGACCGCCCGACGCACCGGTTTTCCGGGTCAGACCAGGGTGCCGGCCAGCTCGGCGAGCGTGCCGGCCAGCTCCTGCGGGCCGGCCGGGCCGATGTGGATGACGGCGTCGTCGCCGGCGCCGGTGGTGTAGCTGAGGTAGCGGCCCCAGTCCGTGTCGGCGTAGTGCAGCGGCTGCTGCAGGCAGGTGTGCCGGCCGACGTCGTCCCGACGGCCGACGTAGAGCTCCCCGCTGCCGGAGACCGGGCGCTGCACGAGGCTGACGACGTCGGCGATGGCCGGGGCGAGCGGGTAGGCGGCCTGCCCGCGGCGGGCCGCCTCGGTCAGGTCCGCCACCCGGACGGTCCGCGGGTGTCCCCCGCCGGGCCCGACCGGCGGCAGCTGCTCGACGAGCGACTCGGCCAGCCGGTTCCGGTCGATCTCCTGCACACCGACGTGCGTGCCGTCGGAAACGGCCAGGACCGCCTGCAGCCCCTTCGCGGCGGCGAGCACCCCGTAGGTCTGGCCGCCGGTGCCGACCCAGCCGTAGCACTCCCGCGTGGGGCTGACCAGCAGCGGAAGCCAGTCGAGGAAGTCGACGCTGGCCCGCCCGCGGGCGTCGACCAGGCCGGCCTCGGCGAGCGCGGCGTCGACCCGCTTGCCGGCCTCCTCGCGCTCGACGTCCGAGAGCCACAGCGGCTCCGGGCGCAGGGTGAGGTGGAGCTGGCCGACCTGCTCGCGGTCGGCCAGCGCGGCCAGCGCCTCGACCGGAAGGTCCACCCGGCCTGTACCCACGTCCACCCGCCTATTCGCCGATGACCGGCGGACTGGTCCGCTGGTCGGTGCCGAAGATCGCGTCCGGGTCCGCTTCGATCAGGAAGTCCGGCCGCTGGTGCTCCTCATCCTCGTCCCCCTCGCCGCGGCGGCCACCGGGGCCCATGGGCCCCATCTGCCCACCCCGGCCGGAAGCAGCCGACCTCGCCGCCGCGGCCTCCGCGGCGGCGGCGTTGCCGAGGCTGCCCATGCCGGAGCCGCGGCCGGAGCCGAGGCCACGTTCGCCCGGGTTGCTGCCGGTGCCGGATCCGGTGCCGGTCCCTGTGCCGGTTCCGGTACCTGTGCCGGTGCCGCCTCGGCCGGTCGGGTCCAGGAGGCGGCTGCCGGCGTTGCTGTTGGGGCCGCGCCCGCCGGTGCTGGAGTTCGGGTCGTTCGGGTTGGGGTAGTTCGGGCCGTAGTTCGGGCCGCCGCCGGTGTTCGTGGGGTAGAAGTCGATGCCCCCGGTGTTCGGAGGGGTCTTGCCGGGCTGGTCGGTCTGGCCGGGCCGGGTCGGGATGGTGGGGACGGTCGGGCGGCCGGAGCCGGTGGTGTGGGTGTCGTCGCCGCCGGTGCCGCCGGTGCCGCCCGTTCCTCCGGTGCCGCCCGTTCCTCCGGTGCCGCCGGTGCCTCCCGTGCCGCCGGTCCCGCCGGTGCCTCCGGTGCCGCCTGTGCCGCCGGGCTTGTCACCGCCGCCGGTCTGCCCGGGGTCGAAGCCGGTGGTCGAGGTGCGGTCGTCGCCCCCGGAGTCGCTGCCGGGGTGCCCGGGCAGCGACTTGCCGCTGTTGGTCGGCTCGACGTGCCCGGGCGAGTTCGGCGTCTGGACGGAGATGGCCGCACCGTCGGACTCGAGGACGCCGTAGTCGGTCGGGAGCACCGCCCGGTTGCTGGTGGTGCTGTTGCTGTACTGGTCCATGACGCGGACGTTGGTCTCGTTGGCGGCGTTGTACCGCGCCATGCCTTCTTGGTAGTTGTCGATGTCATCCTTCGCCATGAACGGCCCGGCGATCGGGATGGCTGCCTTCAGGCCGGTGGTCCACGGGTTCGGTTTGTCGGGCTTCGGCGGCACCTCGACGACGGTGTTGCTCGAATTCTCGAAGACGGCAGCCTGGGTGTTCACCGAAGCCCGGGTCGCGTCCAGCGGCTGCGAACTGTCGAAGAAGGCCCGCTCCATCGGCCCGGCGCCCGCGTTCGCGGCGTCCGCGGCGTCCCCGCTCCACGAGTTCACCATGCGCGCCTGGAGCGCTTTGATGCTCGCGCCGCGCTCCAGGTAGGCGTCGGACAGCTCCTGGACGGTCTGTGCCATCTGCTGGAGGGCAGTGGTGTCGCCTTGTCTGAAGTTGTCGTAGATCTGCTTGCCGTCCACTCGTCAAGCCCCCTTGAGTGTCTTGATCATCGCCGCGGCAATCCGGGCGGCAGTGCCGCAGGAGTCGTCCGCGCCTTGGTAGCCCTGCGCGTACACGTCGGCCGCGAGGTCGTCGGCGATGCCCACGCCGAGGCCGCACGTACCCGTCGACCGTTCGTCCGAGAGGCCGTAGTAGATCGCCGGGTAGCCGTCGACGTCCGGAGCCGGCTCGAGGAACCTGATGAACGTCCGTTGCTTGTACCCGGCGTACAGGCCGGCCAGCCCACCCGCACCGCGGTCGCGGTTGGCGGTACCGAGGGTCAGCAGCACGCCGATCCCTTCGCCCTTGATCTTCCAGGAGCAGGACGGCCCGGCCTTGGTCCTGGAATCGTTGCCCGCCGGCCGGGTTTCACCCGGCACGGGGAGACGCAACGGGGTGAGCACGTCGGCGGGAACCAGCCCACAAGGATCGGTGGCGTACTTGCTCGCGTCGAGCGGAGCTGAGACCTTCGGAACTTCCGGATCCCCCGACGAAGAGCCGGACGGCGTCGAGGCGGTCGCCGAGGGTGACGCGGTGCCGTCTTTCGTCGTGGTGCAGCCGGCCAGCGCACCCACCGAAAAGACCACAAGGGCCGCGAAGGTACCCAGTTTGCGTCGGAACAAGATCGGTTCGCCTATGCCTTGAAGGTGTCGGACAGGTCCTGGTCGGTCACCACAGTCTTGGACTGGGCTTCCTTGAGCTTCTTGACGTACTCCTGCGCGTACTTGCGCATCGAGTCGTTCTGCTTCAGCAGAGCAAGGGCCGAGTCCGAACTCGTCGTCGCGTAGCCGCCGCTCGCCGGGTCCTTGCCGGGCGCTTCCGCGCTCAGGGCCACGATGTCCTGGATCTTCTGGTTGTCGTCGACGATCTTGTCCAGCAGGTCTTCCCACTGGCCGATCACCGCGGACAGCTCGGCGGGGTCCATCTTGAACTGGCCACCCTTGCCACCGCCGCCGTAAACACGGCCCGGGGTGTCGAAGACGTCTCCCCAGAGGGCCCTCGCCGCCGCTCCGGCCTCACCGATGATCACGCCGCACCTTCCCCTCAGCTCACCCACCGTGATGGGGCAAACCTTAGCCAACCGTCTCACTCCGTGTCAGCGAAACGCCGCAACCTTCAGACGGTGGGGTCACCCGCGTGGTTCCCGGCACTCCCGGTCACAGTACGTACGTACGGATTGCGAGATCCCGGTCCGCGATGCCAGGATTTCAGGATGCCACGCGTAAGCCAGGATCACCTCGACGCACGCCGGCGCCAGATCCTCGACGGCTCGCGCGTCTGCTTCGCGCGCTACGGCTACGAAGGTGCCACAGTCCGGCGCCTCGAGGAAGCCACCGGGCTCTCGCGCGGGGCCATCTTCCACCACTTCCGCGACAAGGAGTCGCTCTTCCTCGCCCTCGCCGAGGACGATGCGCTCCGGATGGCCGACGTCGTCGCCGAACAGGGCCTCGTCCAGGTCATGCGTGACCTGCTCGCGGGGGGTGACCACCCCGCCGACTGGCTCGGGACGCGGCTGGAGGTCTCGCGGCGGCTGCGCACCGATCCCGAGTTCCGCGGGCGGTGGGCCGAGCGCTCCGAACAGCTCACCACCGCCACCCGGCTGCGGCTGCTGCGCCAGCGGGAAGCCGGGAACCTGCGCGACGACGTCGACGTCGACGTGCTCACCGCCTTCCTCGAGCTCGTCCTCGAGGGCCTCGTCTCGCACCTGGCCATGGGCCTGCCCGCCTCGGGGCTGGGGCCGGTGCTCGATCTCGTCGAAGAAACCGTGCGACGGCACCGGCCCGGCGGCGGATGAGCGCTCCGACACACCCGGGATGCCAGCGGCGGACGCAAAAGACACGTTAAGCTGGTCCCCATATCCGCAGTACACGCCGATTTCTTGCTAGGAGTGACCGTTTCGTGCGCGCAGCGCAGTCACCCGGTGACAGTACCGGGCCGGGTGACCGACCCGGCTGTCCGATAGGTTCGTCCCCCGCCACCGAGGCGGGTGCGGAATGACCCAAGTCCTCCTCGCCGTGGGCGGCGTCCTCCTCTTCGTGCTGCTGACGATCGGCACCGGGCTCGCCGTCGCGGCCGAGTTCTCGCTGACCGCGCTCGAACGCAGCACCGTCGAGGCCAACGTCCGCCAGGTCGGCGACCGCCGCGCGCTGACCGTCCAGAAGGCGCACCGGACGCTGTCGTTCCAGCTCTCCGGCGCCCAGGTCGCGATCACCCTCACCACGCTGATCACCGGGTACCTGGCCGAGCCGCTGATCGGCGAGCTCGTCCGGCCGCTGCTGACCGCGGTCGGGCTGCCCGCCGGGTTCGCCGGGGGCGCGTCGATCGTGCTCGCCCTGGTCATCGCCACCTCGCTGTCGATGATCCTCGGCGAGATGGTCCCGAAGAACCTGGCGATCGCCCGGCCGCTGCCGACCGCGCGCGCGGTCGCCGGCTACCACTCGCGGTTCTCCGCGCTCTTCCGCTGGCTCATCACACTGATGAACAACAGCGCGAACTTCCTCGTGCGCAAGTTCGGCGTCGAGCCGCAGGAGGAGCTGCGGTCCGCGCGCTCACCGCAGGAACTGGGCTCGATCGTGCGGTCCAGCGCCGAAAGCGGCACGCTCGACACGTCCACGGCCGAGCTGCTCGACCGTTCGCTGCGGTTCGGCGAGCGCACCGCCGAAGAACTGATGACCCCCCGCGTGCAGCTGGAGTCCCTCGCGATCGACGACACCGTCCAGGACCTGATCGAGATCTCCCGCCGCACCGGCTTCTCGCGGTTCCCGGTGCACGCCGAGGACCTCGACGACGTCCGCGGCGCCGTGCACGTCAAGCAGGCCTTCGCCGTGCCCGCCGCCGACCGGGCGGCCGTGCCGATCGGGTCGGTCATGCGGCCGGTCCCGACCGTGCCCGAGTCCCTGCCCGGCGACGACCTGCTGCTGCGCCTGCGCGACTCCCGCTTCCAGCTGGCCATCGTCGTCGACGAGTACGGCGGCACGGCCGGGCTGGTCACCCTGGAGGACGTCGTCGAGGAGATCATCGGCGACGTCCGCGACGAGCACGACGAGCGCGAGGCCCCGGCGTCGCAGCAGGTCGGCGCGGACAGCTGGCTGGTGTCCGGGCAGCTGCGCGCCGACGAGATCACCGACGTCACCGGCTTCCGGATGCCCGACGGCGACTACGAAACCATCGCCGGGCTGATCCTCGAACGGCTCGGCAAGATCCCCGCCGAGGGTGACGCCACCGAGGTCGACGGCTGGCTGCTCACCGTGACCGTGATGGACAAGCGCCGGATCGCCGAGGTCGAGGTCGCCCCGGTCCGCACCGCTCCGGAAGCCGAGGTGGCCTCGTGACCGACTGGCTGAACATCGCCCTCGTCGTGGTCCTGCTGCTGGCCAACGCCTTCTTCGTCGGCGCGGAGTTCACGTTGATCTCCTCGCGGCGGGACAGGCTGGAGGCGCTGCTGGAGCAGGGCAAGACCCGCGCGCAGATCGTCATCAACGCGAGCAAGCACGTCTCGCTGATGCTCGCCGGCGCGCAGCTGGGCATCACCATCTGCTCGCTGCTGCTCGGCCGCCTCGGCGAGCCCGCCATCGCCCACCGGCTGTCGGCGGCGTTCGACGCGGTGGGCCTGCCCGAGGCGCTGCTGCACCCGATCTCCTTCGCCATCGCGCTGGCGTTCATCACCGTGGCGCACGTGCTGATCGGCGAGATGGTGCCGAAGAACCTCGCCATCGCCGAGCCGGAGCGGCTGGCGCTGTGGCTGGTGCCGGTGCACGTGGCCTGGGTGAAGCTGGCCAACCCGTTCATCTGGCTGCTGAACTTCGTGGCCAACTCGCTGCTGCGCGCGGTCCGCATCGAGCCGAAGGACGAGCTGGAGACGGCCTACACCTCCGACGAGCTGGCCGAGCTGCTCAGCGAGTCGCGCCGCGAGGGCCTGCTGGACCAGTCCGAGCACCAGCGGCTCGCCCAGACGCTCTCGTCGGTGCAGAAGACCGTCGCCGACGTGCTGGTGCCCACCGCCGAACTGACCACGCTCCCCTGCGGGCCGACCGTCGGCGAGGTCGAGCGGGCCGTCTCGTCCACCGGGTTCTCGCGGTTCCCGGTGTGCACCGACGACGGGCGGCTGACCGGCTACATCCACGTCAAGGACATCCTCGACCTGGCCGGGCAGGACCCGGGCACGACCGTGCCGTCGTCGAAGACGCGCGCGCTCACCGAGCTGCGGGCCGACGCCCGGCTCGACGTCGCGCTGTCGGCCATGCGCAAGGAACGCAGCCACCTCGCGCGGGCGCTGGACGCGAACGGCAACGCCGTCGGCGTCGTCGCGCTCGAGGACCTCGTCGAGGAGTACGTGGGCACGGTGCGCGACGGCACCCACGTGGGCGCATGACCGAGGTGCTCGCCGAGCCGGACTGGCTGGCGCGGGAGGCGGCGCACGTCGCGCGGATGCGCCGGTGGACCGGCCCGCACCAGGAACGCCGGTCCCGTGGCGAGAAGCACCCGGTGCTGGACTTCCTGTTCACCTACTACTCGTACCGGCCTTCGCACCTCGAGCGGTGGCAGCCCGGGCCCGGCGTCGCGCTCGCCGGGCCCGCCGCCCGGCGCTTCCTGGACCGCAAGGGGTACGTCGAAACGCCCGACGGCGTGCTGCTCGATCCGGCGGGCTTCGGCGGGAACAAGGTGCGGACGGCCGAGTTCGTCCTCGGCCTGCTGACCGCGACGGCGTCCCGCTCACCCCGGCTGAGCTGCTTCGGGCTGCACGAGTGGGCGATGGTGTACCGCGAGCCTGCGGATTCGGTGCGGCACAACCAGGTGCCGCTGCGCCTGGGCTCGGCGGGGACGGACGCGGTCGTGGAGTCCCTGGACATCCGCTGCGGGCACTTCGACGCGTTCCGGTTCTTCACCGAGCCGGCGCGGCCGCTGAACGAGCTGGCGCCGTCGAGGGAGACGCAGGTCTCCCTCGAGCAGCCGGGGTGCCTGCACGCGAACATGGACCTGTTCAAATGGGCGTACAAGCTCGACCCGTTCGTGCCCGCGGAGCTGGTGGCGGACTGCTTCGAGCTGGCGGTCGAGATCCGGACGCTGGACATGCGGGCGAGCCCGTACGACCTGGCTTCCCTCGGCTACCCGCCGGTCCGGATCGAGACGGCGGCGGGCCGGGCCGAGTACGCCAGGGCCCAAGGGGAGTTCGCCCGCCGGGCGGCGCCGCTGCGTCATCGCCTGATTGCGCATTGCCATCGCCTGGTCAGCGCAGCACCCTGAGCACGGCCCACTGTGAGTCAGATTATTCTCTCTCCGATACTCACCTGTTAGGGTGATAACGGTTTGGTTGCATAGCAGCGCGTGCTTGACATGCGCTCACCCCGAAAGGATGACGGATGGGGCGACACTACCGGGACGAGGAGCCGGTGCCGCACCCTCAGGACCGCACGCCGCGCGTTCCCGCCGAGGGGCGCAGCGAGACTTCCGGCGCCTTCCGCACCCCGGGCCGCAGCTCCATCTCCGACGCGTTCGGCATCGCCCGGGTCCCGGGTGAGTCCGCCGGCTCGGTGTTCTTCACCGAAGGGGCGCAGGCGCCCGGCTTCCCGCCCGCGGCCGACGGCCCGGCCCCGCGCCGGGGCGAGAAGACCCGCGGTCCTCGCCGCGGCGACGCTTCCGGCGCGCACCCGGTGACGAGCAGCGAGATCACCACGACGATCGCGCCGGGGCCCGCCGCCTACCCGGCCGCTGGTCCTCGCGCCTCCCGGCGTGGGGAGGCTTCCGGTTCGTACCCGGTCGCCGCGAGCGAGGCCACGGCTACGCGGTCGCGCCGAGGTGAAGCCACCGGCGCCCACCCCGCCGCCGGTGCTGCCACCCGCCGCGGTGAGACCTCCGGCTCGTACCCGGTGGCGGGTGACGCCACGGCCACTCGTGCTTCTCGCCGCGGTGAGGCCTCCGGCTCCTACCCGGTCGCCGGCGATGCCGAGACCGGCCGCTCTTCCCGCCGCGGTGAGGCCTCCGGCTCATATCCCACCGTCGCCGGCGAAGCCGGCCGCCGAGGTGAGACCTCCGGCTCCTACCCGGTCGCCGCGGGCGACGCCACGGCCACCCGCGCCTCCCGCCGCGGCGAAGCCACCGGCGCGCACCCCGCCGCCGACAAAACCTCCCGCCGCGGCGAAGCCACCGGCGCACACCCCGTCGCCGACACCACCTCCCGCCGAGGTGAATCCTCCGGCGCCCACCCCGCCGCCCCCAGCGACGCCACCGCTCCCCGCTCCCCCCGCCGGGGTGAAGCCACCGGCGCGCACCCTGCGGCCGCGGGCGAACCCTCCGGTGCCCACCCGGCGGCGGGCCGCGGGGACTCGGCGACCGGCGCCTTCGCCACCGCCGACCCCACCGCCCGCTCGCGCCGCAAGGGCGCCCCCGTCCCCGACCGCGTCGAAGCTCCCGGCCGGCCCACCCGTGCGGGCCGCCGCGCCGAAGCCGCCGATCCCGGCGCACCCCGCTCGCGCCGCAAGAACGGCAAGGCGCCCGCCGAATCCGCCGCCGAGCGGACCGAGGTCATCACCCGGCAGGAGGAGGTCACCACCCGCGACGAGACCACCCCCGCCGAGGACACCGGCTCCCGAGCCGCCATCCGCAGCGAACGCACCGACTCCACCGGCCCGCACCGCGCCGGCCGCGACGACAGCACCGGACCGAACCGGACCGCCCGCAGCGAAGGCACCGGCTCGCACCGCATCGTCGGCAAGACGGCCGTCGGCAAGGGGGACGTCACCGGGTCGCACCGCATCGTCGGGAAGAAGGCTCCGCGCCGCCGGATCGCCACCTGGCCGATCGCCTGCGCCGTCCTCGCCGTGCTCATCGGGCTCGGTGTCGTCGGCTGGAACTGGGCCGACAACGAACTGAACAGCCGGGCCGAGGCGCAGGCCAGCAGTTGCGACGGTGGCACCGCGAACATGCGGGTCGTCGTCACGCCGAGCGTGCAGAAGCCGGTCGCCGCCGCGGCCCAGCGGTGGAACCAGGCCGCCACCGTCGTCCACGGGCAGTGCGTGCACATCGTGATCGAAGCCAAGCCGTCGGCGCAGGTGCTCGACGCGCTGGTCGGCCGGGCCAAGCTGGACACCATCGGCGGGCTGCCGGCGGCGTGGCTGCCCGAATCGTCGTACTGGGTCAGCGAGCTCACCACCAAGAAGCCGGAAATGATCGGCTCGCCCGCCCAGTCGGTGGCGAACGCGCGCTCGGCGGACTACCCGTTCATCGGGCTCGCCGGCCCGGGCGTCGACGACACCGCGCTGCGCGCCGCCCAGACCTTCCGCGAGTACCTGGAGCAGCCCGCGCAGCAGGCCGACTTCGCCGCGGCGGGCATCAAGGCCACCTAGACGCGCGTGCCGTTGTCGAGCTCGGCCACCACGGCGAGGTCGTCGTCGGCCAGCTCGAAGTCGAAGATCCCGAAGTGCTCCCGGATGCGGGTCGTGGTGGCCGAGGCCGCCACCGCGACCGTGCCGTTCTGCAGGTGCCACCGGAGCACGATCTGGGCCGGGGTCTTGCCGTACTTGGCGGCGAGCGCGGTGACCGTCTCGTCGGACAGCAGCGCGGCGTTCGCGGCCGGGCTGGCGGCGGCCGTCACGATGCCGCGCTCCTCGTGGAACTCCCGCAGCGGGACCTGCTGCAGCCACGGGTGCAGCTCGACCTGGTTCACCGACGGCACGGCGCCGGTCGCGTCGATCAGCCGGCGCAGCTCGGAGACGCCGAAGCCGGCGACGCCGATGGCGCGGGCGCGCCCGTCGGTGCGCAGCCGGCTCAGCGCGCGCCAGGTGTCGGTGAACGCGCCCTTGGTGCCGTCCAGCAGGCACAGGTCGGCCCGCTCCAGCTGCAACGCTTCCAGGGCCTGGTCGGCGGCGCGGCGGGCGGTGTCGTAGCCCTGCGCGGGGACGTGCACGGTGACGAAGAGGTCTTCGCGGGGCACCTCGGCCGCGGCGAGCACGGCGCCGACCGCCGCCTCGCTGCCCGGCGCGGTGTCGATGCCGCGGTAACCGGTGTCGAGGGCGATGCGGAGGGCCCGGCCGGTCTCCGCCGCGGACAGGCCGGCGACGCCGAACAGCAGCTGGGGGATGCGGACTCCGACGGACAGGGCGAGCGAAGGCGGGACGGCCATCAACCGGTGATCCTCACTTCGGATGCTGCGCGGACCCCCATCATCCCACCCGGGCGGCCCGCTCGCGCAGATACGCCGCCGTCGCCGGGTCGGCCGGGAAGAACGACTCGATCACCAGCTCCGCCACGGTGACGTCGAGGGGGGTGCCGAACGTGGCCACGGTGCTGAAGAACGTGAGGTCGGTGCCCTCGTGGCGGAACTTCAGCGGCACGAAGATGTCACCCGGTCCGGGGACCTCCACCTCGGGCACGGGCTGGTCGCAGGGGTACCCGCGCAGCTCGTCGAGGAGCTCGGCGAGACCGCTGTCGGCGGTCTGGGTCACCTGGCGCCGCAGCCGGCCGAGCAGGTGGGCGCGCCACTCCCCCAGGTTGAGGACGTGCGGCGCCATCCCGTCCGGGTGCAGGGTCGCGCGCAGCACGTTGGTGGTCAGCTCGGCCGGGATCCCGGCGACGAAGAGCCCGACGGCGGCGTTGGCGTCGACGAGGTCCCAGTTCCGGTCGACGACGGCGGCCGGGTAGGGCTCGTGGCCGGCGAGCAGCTGCCGGACGGCCTGGCGGACGGCGTCCATCCCGGGGTCCTTCAGCGCGGTCTCGGTGTAGGCGGGCGCGTACCCGGCGGCGAGCAGCAGCCGGTTGCGTTCCCGCAGCGGGACGTCGAGGTGCTCGCCGAGCCGCAGCACCATGTCCCGGCTCGGCTTGGAGCGCCCGGTCTCCACGAAGCTCAGGTGGCGGGTGGAGATGTCCGCCGAGATGGCCAGATCGAGCTGGCTGATCCGGCGCCGGTCCCGCCATTCGCGCAGCAGCTCCCCGACGGGCCGTTGCCGCGCCTGCACCATGGTCGTCACGCGGGCGACGCTACGGCGATCACGGAGCCGCCGCCATTACTTCGGGGGTAATGCCGCGCGGCCGCCGCGGCGGCCGCCCCGGCATTACCTCTCGCGTAATCGACGGGCCGCCGCCACGCCGCCAGAGTGGGTTCCAGCAGCGGGACGGCAGAACCGGTTGTCCCCCAACGAAAGGAAGCCCCATGAGCGACGTCCGCACGATCGTCGAGCAGTACATCGCCGTCTGGAACGAGACCGACGGCGACAAGCGCCGGGCCCTCATCGCCGACGTCTTCACCGCCGACGCCGGCTACACCGACCCGCTCGGCGCGGTCACCGGGCACGACGGGATCGACCAGTTCGTCGCCGGGGCGCAGGCGCAGTTCGGCGGGCTCACCTTCAGCCTGCCCGCCGACCCGGACGCGCACCACGATCTCGCCCGGTTCCAGTGGTACCTCGGCACGCCCGGTGCCGAGCCGGTCGCCATCGGGTTCGACGTCGTCGAGCTCGAAGACGGCCGGATCGCCAAGGTGCACGGCTTCCTCGACAAGCTGCCCGGCTGAACCGGACGGGGGCTCCCCACCGGGAGCCCCCGCCGCGGTCAGCTCTTCAGCGCACCCCGCCAGCGGACCGTCGGCCGCAGCTTGTCCGGGTTCACGCGGTGCTTGTTGGCACCCACGATGTCGAACATCGACTCGATCAGCGTGTCCGACAGCAGGTGCGGCTCCAGGCCCAGCCCGACCAGGCCGGTGTGCCGGACGTTGTAGTAGTGCTCCGGAGCCTCGGTGCGCGGGTTCTCCAGCTGCTCGATCTGCACCGGGCCCGGGAACCGGTCGGCCACCAGCTCGGCGATGGCGGCCACGGACATGCTCTCCGTCATCTGGTTGAACACCCGGAACTCGCCCGGCTCGGCCGGGTGCTCGACGGCCAGGCGGATGCACTCGACCGTGTCGCGGATGTCGATCAGGCCGCGGGTCTGCGCGCCCTTGCCGTACACCGTCAGCGGCTGGCCCAGCACGGCCTGGATGACGAACCGGTTGAGCACCGTGCCGAACACCGCGTCGTAGTCGAAGCGGGTCGCCAGGCGCGGGTCCAGCGCCGTCTGCGGGGTCTGCTGGCCGTACACGATGCCCTGGTTCAGGTCCGTCGCGCGCAGGCCCCACGCGCGGCAGGTGAATTCGATGTTGTGCGAATCGTGCACCTTGGTCAGGTGGTAGAACGAACCCGGCCGTTTGGGGAACAGCACGCGGTCGGAGCGGCCGTTGTGCTCGAGTTCGAGCCAGCCTTCTTCGATGTCGACGTTCGGCGTGCCGTATTCGCCCATCGTGCCGAGTTTGACCAGGTGGATCGCCGGATTGATCTCCGCGATCGCGTACAGCAGGTTCAGGTTCCCGATCACGTTGTTGTGCTGCGTGTACACCGCGTGTTCGCGGTCGATCATGGAATACGGCGCCGACCGCTGCTCCGCGTAGTGCACGATGGCGTCCGGCGCGAACTCGCGCACCGCCGCGAACAGGAACTCCGCGTCGAGGAGGTCGCCCTCGTAGCTGGTGATCGCCCGGCCGGAGACCTCCCGCCAGGTCGCGATCCGGTCGGCGAGGGATTCGATCGGGACCAGGCTCTCCACGCCGAGTTCGGCGTCGTAGCCGCGACGCGCGAAATTGTCGAGGACGGCCACCTCGTGGCCTTTGTCCGATAAGTGCAGCGCGGTCGGCCAGCCCAGATATCCGTCACCGCCGAGAACCAGCACCCGCATTGTGCCGCCTTTCCTGCTCGTTTACGCCACACGAACGCTATAGATCACGTGCTGATGAAGACCTGGCAATGACCTGTGAATCTTCTGTGCATGCGGGGGTCGGACGGCGGCGCGGCCGGCCCCCGGGGAGGATGGGGACATGACGACCGTAACCAACGCGGTGCGGCCCCGCACGGCGGAGAAGACCCGCCGCCGCGGCTGGGCCCGGCTGGTGCGCGCCGCGACGACGTCGGTCGCGGCCACGGTCCTCAGCCAGGTCGTGCTGCTCGCCGTCCTCGCCACCGGCGGCGCCGCGGCCCTGGCCGGCACGCTGGCCTGGGCGGCGGGCGCGGTGCTGAACTTCGTGGTCACCCGGCGCTGGGTGTGGGGCCGCACCGGGCGCCCGCGCGTCCGCCGCGAACTGCTCCCCTACCTCGCCGTGATCGGGCTCGGCGGGCTGGCCTCGATCGGCCTGACCACGCTCGCGGGCGCCCTGCTGGCGCCGCTGGACCTGCCGCACTTCTGGTGGGTCGTGCTGGTCGACGGCGCGTACGTCGCGAGCTACGCGCTGGTGTTCGTCGTCAAGTTCACCCTGCTCGACCGGCTCGTGTTCGGCCGCGGCGCAGCACGTACCCCCGCCACCACGACCCGGTCATGACCCGGGCGTAGTTGGCGCCGTAGATCAGGCTGCCGCCCTTCTTGCTCTTGCCCGCCTTGCGCAGCCGCATGCTCATCGGCAGCTCGGTGACGCGGGCGCCGCGGGCGGTGACGCCGAGCAGCAGCTCCGAAGACTGGTACTGCGGCTCGTGCAGCGGGACCGCACACGCCAGGTCGGCCCGCATCGCGCGGAAGCCGAACGACGTGTCGGTGATCCGCCGCCCGGTCAGCACCGACGCCAGCGCCGCGAACACCCGCACGCCGAGCCACCGGACGCGGCTGTCGGCCTCCTCGTGCCCGAGCCGCCGGGACCCGGTGACGAAGTCCGCGGTGCCCTCGACCACCGGGCGGACCAGCGCCTCCAGCTCGCTGTTGTCGTACTGGCCGTCGGCGTCGGTCGTCACGACGTACTCGGCGCCGGCCTCGGCCGCGAGGTGGTACCCCAGCCGCAGCGCCGCACCCTGGCCGCGGTTGCGGGGCGCGACGCACACGTACGCGCCGTGCGCTTCGGCGATCGCGGCCGTGTCGTCGGTCCCGCCGTCGACGACCACCAGGACGTCGACCGGCATGCCGAGGCACTCGTCCGGCATCTTCTCGAGGACTTCGCCGATGCCGCCGGCTTCGTTGTAGGCGGCGATGACGACGGTCAGCGGCGCCAGTTCCAGCTCCGGGTGCCGGCCGCGGAAGTCGTCGAGGGCGGCCGAGTCGACGTCGTCGGGGTAGGCGGCGAGGCGCTTCCGGCTCGCCGAGGTCAGCGTCGTGAAGCCGAGCGCCCCGGCGACCGGCAGCAGCACGAGCGCCGGGAGCTGGTAGCGCCAGGAGAACTCGAACGCCGCCGAGGCGAACAGCAGCACGAGCCCGCTCGACGCGGCGAGCAGCGCCCCCGCCTGGGCCTTGTCCAGGGGTTTCCTGCGGCGGAAGACGGTCAGCAGGCCGAGGACGGCGCCGAGGCCGAGCACCGCGCCCGGGACGTACCCGCCGCCGAGCTGGTAGTCGCGGAGGAACCCGGCCAGCGGCCGGTCGACGCTCGCGACGACGCCGTCGTTCTGCAGGGTGACCAGGTCGATCAGGGACTGGTCGGCCCACTGCGGGTAGGTGAGCTGGAACTGCCAGCGGTCCAGCGGGACGTCGGTGGGGTCCTGCTCGCGCGTCCAGGCGAAGCTCTTGGCGAAGTCGTCCAGGACCGCTTCGGCGACGTCGCCGGGCTGCTCCTTCAGGACCTCGACCGCGAACTCGTGCGCCAGCGCGGCCTTGTCCGCGCCCGGCGGCAGCGGGCCCGGCCAGTTCGGGTCGAGGTCGGCGTGGGTGTAGTTGTCGACGAGCCGGGTTTCGCGGGGTTCGGCCGGGCAGAACACCTGCAGCTCCGGCGCGAGGTGCAGGTTCGGGCAGTCGGCGACGGCGGCGGTGCGGCCGTAGAGCATGTTCCCCGACGGCCCGGTCAGCCCCCACTTGCCGGTCTCCGCGTGCACCCGCGCGGCATACGGCACGAGCACGGCGAGCAGGCCCAGGAGGCCGACGCCGGCCCGCCGCCAGCCGGCCCAGTGCCGCCACGCGCCCCCGGCGACGAGCAGGAAGACCAGCAGCGGCAACGCCCACGAAACGCCGATCAGCCGGGTCAGCACGCCGAAGCCGAGCAGCAGGCCGGCGGCCCCGGCGCGCTTCCAGCCGGGCGTGCCCCACCCGAGCAGCAGCCAGAGGAGCCCGAGGAGCACGGCCTCGAACGTCACCTCGGACATGATGTTCTGCTCGATCTGCAGCTGGTAGGCGTCCAGCAGCACCGGCGTCGCGGCCAGCGCACCGGCCCACGGACGGCCGCCGAGGCGCAGCACCAGCCCGTAGACGCCGACCGCGACGAGGATGCCGCCGGCGTGCTGGACCGCCGCGACCCAGGCGAGCCCGCCGACGGCCAGCAGCGGCCGCAGCACCAGGTCGTAGCCGATCGGGTTGAGCTGGTCGGCGCGCAGGGCGTGCAGGTTGTCGAGGTAGCGGAAGGAATCGATGTACAGCAGCGCCGGGCGGTAGGCCAGCCAGGTCAGCACCCGGAGGGTGATCGCCGGGACGAGGAGCAGGAGCAGCGGCCAGTGGCGCCGGAGAAAGGCACTCACGACGTGGCGAGGCCGGAGAAGTACTTCCACGCCGTCGCGAGGCCGTCGGTCAGCGAAACCTCCGGCCGGTAGCCGATGGTCTCGGCGCTCGCCGAGACGTCGACGACGACCGCGGGCATTTCCCCGGCCGGGGCTTCGACGTGCTCGACCGGCAGCTCCGCGCCGGTCACCTCGCGCACGGCCTCGACCAGCTCCAGCACCGACACCGACCGCCCGGCGCCGACGATCGCGCGGCCGGAGTAGCCGGTGTCGAGGGCCGACACCACCGCGCGCACGACGTCGTCGACGTGCACGAGGTCGCGGCGCTGGCGGCCGTCACCGTAGACCCGGACCCCCGTGCCGGTCAGGGCGGCGCGCATCATGCGCGGCACGAAACTGTCCTTGTGGGACATTCCCGGACCGTAGACGTTGGTGAACCGCAACGCACACGTCGTCATGCCGTACGCGCCGGCGTAGCCCGACAGCAGCATTTCGCACGCCGCCTTGGTGGCGCCGTACGGGGTCAGCGGGCGCAGCGGCAGGTCCGGGGTGATGGTCGCGGAGCCGACGTTGCCGATCACCGCGTTGGTCGAGGACAGCAGGAACTTCGGCACTTCGTGGCGGCGCGCGAGCTCCAGGAGTTCCTGGGTGACCACGACGTTGTCGGCGAAGGTGTCTTCGGGCAGCTCGACCGACTTCAGCACCGACGTCAGCGCGGCGAGGTGCACGATGCCCGCGGTCGTCCGGTCCACGGCCTGCTCCCGGACGGCCGCGTCACGCAGGTCGCCGGTCACCACCCGCACGCCGTCGAGGTCTTCGGGGAACGCGACCCGGTCCACGACGGTGACCGGGACGCCCCGGTCGCGGAGGGCGTGCACGACGGCCCGGCCGATGAAGCCGCTGCCGCCGGTCACGACCACGGACGTCCGCTCAGGACCGTGCCCACTCACCATGCGCGCCAACCTACCTGCCGTTCCTGTGCGCCCGCGCGACGACTCGCTCAGGCGAAGGCCTCCGGCGGCGGGCAGGAGCAGACCAGGTTCCGGTCGCCGGCGGCGCCGTCGATGCGGCGGACCGGCGGCCAGATCTTCGCCGCGGACGGCCCCGCCGGGAACACCGCCGTCTCGCGGCTGTAGGGCCGGTCCCACTCGCCCGCGACGCAGCGGGCGGTGTGCGGGGCCTGCCGCAGCGGCGAGTCCTCGAGCGGCCACTCCCCCGCCGCGACGCGGTCGATCTCCCCGCGGATCGCGATCATCGCCGCGCAGAACCGGTCGAGTTCGGCGAGGTCCTCGCTCTCGGTCGGCTCCACCATCAGCGTGCCCGCGACCGGGAACGACATCGTGGGCGCGTGCAGGCCGTAGTCCGCCAGCCGCTTGGCGACGTCGTCGACCGTGACGCCGGTGGCCTTCGTCAGCGGCCGCAGGTCGAGGATGCATTCGTGCGCGACGAGCCCTTCGCGGCCCGCGTACAGCACGGGGTAGTGGCCGGCGAGGCGGCGGGCGACGTAGTTCGCGGTGGCCACGGCGACGAGGGTGGCCCGGCGGAGCCCCTCGGCGCCCATCATCCGGATGTAGGCCCACGAAATCGGCAGGATCGACGCGCTCCCCCACGGCGCCGCGCTGACCGGGCCGACGCCGGTGGCCGGGCCGGCCGCCGGCTGCAGCGGGTGGTTCGGCAGGAACGGCGCCAGGTGCGCGCGGACGCCGATCGGGCCGACGCCGGGCCCGCCCCCGCCGTGCGGGATGCAGAACGTCTTGTGCAGGTTGAGGTGCGAGACGTCGGCGCCGAAGCGGCCGTACTGGGCGACGCCGATCAGCGCGTTGAGGTTGGCGCCGTCGACGTACACCTGCCCGCCCGCGTCGTGCACCGCCGCGCAGACCTCGCCGACGGTGTCTTCGTAGACGCCGTGCGTCGAGGGGTAGGTGAGCATGATCGCGGCGAGGCCCGCCCGGTGCTCGTCCACTGTGGACCGCAGGTGCGCGAGGTCGATGTTGCCGGCCTCGTCGCAGCGGACGACGGCCACGCGCATGCCCGCCATCACCGCGCTGGCCGCGTTGGTGCCGTGCGCGCTGGCCGGGATCAGGCAGACGTCGCGCGCGTGCTCGCCGCGGGAGCGGTGGTAGGCCCGGATCGCGAGCAGGCCCGCGAGCTCGCCTTGGCTGCCGGCGTTGGGCTGCAGGGAAACCGTGTCGTAGCCGGTGATCCGCGCGAGCCAGGCGCTCAGGCCGGCGACCACTTCGAGGAGCCCGGCGGCGTCTTCGGCGGGCGCGAACGGGTGCAGGCCGGCGAACTCCGGCCAGGTGACGGGCTCCATTTCGGCGGTGGCGTTGAGCTTCATGGTGCACGAGCCGAGCGGGATCATGCTGCGGTCGAGCGCCACGTCCTTGTCCGCCAGCTGCCGGAGGTAGCGCAGCATGGCGGTTTCCGAGCGGTGCGCGTGGAACACCGGGTGGGTGAGGTACTCGCCGGTGCGCCGCAGCGGGCCCGGGAGCGCGTCGGCGGTGTCCGCGTCCAGGCCGTCCACATCGGACACCGAGACGCCGAACGCCTTCCACACGCAGGAAAGCCGCTCGCGGGTGGTGGTCTCGTCGCAGGCGATGCCGACGTGGTCGTCGTCGACCTCGCGCAGGTTCACGCCGAGGTCGCGGGCCGCCGCGACGACCGTCGCCGCGCGCCCGGGCACGGCCGCGACGACGGTGTCGAAGAACTCGCCGTGCACGACGTCGATGCCGCCTTCGCAGAGGCCCGCCGCCAGCACGGTGGCCATGCGGTGGGCGCGCAGCGCGATCCGGCGCAGCCCGTCGGGGCCGTGGTAGACCGCGTACATCGACGCCAGCACCGCGAGCAGCACCTGGGCGGTGCAGATGTTCGAGGTCGCCTTCTCGCGGCGGATGTGCTGCTCGCGGGTCTGCAGGGCGAGCCGGTATGCGGGCGTGCCGTCGGCGTCCCGCGAGACGCCGACCAGCCGGCCGGGCAGCTGCCGTTCGAGGCCTTGGCGGACGGCGAGGTAGGCGGCGTGCGGGCCGCCGAAGCCGAGCGGGACGCCGAACCGCTGCGTCGACCCGACGGCGACGTCGGCGCCGAGTTCGCCGGGTGATCTGAGCAGGGTGAGGGCGAGCGGGTCGGCGGCGACGATCACCGCGGCGCCGGATTTCTTGGCGTCGGCGATGGTCAGGTCGAGTTCGCGGACGGCACCGGAGGCACCGGGGTAGGACAGGAGCACGCCGAAGAAGTCGCCGCCGAGCCCGAGGCCGGTCAGCCCTTGGGAGAGGTCCTCGACGACGAGTTCGATGCCGAGCGGTTCGGCGCGGGTCCGGAGCACGGCGAGGGTCTGCGGGAGGGTGTCCTGGTCGACGACGAACCGGCTGGACGTCGTGCGCCCGGCCCGGCGCACCAGCGTCATCGCCTCGGCGGCCGCGGTGGCTTCGTCGAGCAGGGACGCGTTGGCGACGGGCAACCCGGTGAGGTCCGCGACCACGGTCTGGAAGTTGAGCAGCGCTTCGAGCCGCCCCTGGGAGAGTTCCGGCTGGTAGGGCGTGTAGGCGGTGTACCAGGCGGGGTTCTCGAGGACGTTCCGCCGGATGACGGGCGGGGTGACGGTGTCGTGGTAGCCGAGCCCGATCATCTGCGCCATCGGCCGGTTCCGCCCGGCCAGTTCCCGCAGTTCGGCGAGCGCTTGGGCTTCGGAAGCGGGCGGCGGCAGTTCGAGCGGCTCGGCGGACTCCCGCAGCGACGCGGGAACGGCCCGTTCGGCGAGTTCGTCGAGCGAAGCGACGCCGATGACGTCGAGGATGTGCCGGAGGTCTTCGGGGCCGGGCCCGATGTGCCGGTCGGCGAAGGGAACACCCTGTTCGAGGGAGGCGAGTGACGGATCCACGATGGCCTCCTTCGACCGGCGGTGCGTACCAACCCGACCCTAGAGCGAAAGGTGACCACGGCGGGGGTCCGGGGGCGGAGCCTCCCGGGCGGGGTGTGGGGGTTGCACCCCCACAAGACACTCCGGAGGGGCCAGGCGAGCGCTCTTCGCGAGCACACTTCACCCAGCCCCGGAGGAAACCTCCCCGCTCTGTCTGACCCCAACGGGGGCGCCTGAGAGTTTCGCCCGCAGGTTGAGCCGGGCTTGCACCGTCGGCGGGGCCATCAGGCTGTGTCCTGACGACCCGCTTTCCAGAGGCGTCTCATCCGCGCGGTCCGGGGTGCCTGAGAGGTTCCGGGGAGGACTTGCTCCTTCGGCGCCGAGCTCAAGGTGTGGCTCGGACTCTCCCGCGCGGATTCGTCGACCGCAGGGAGAACCTTACTCCGTCCGCCGCAGCGGTGATCACCCGGTCTTGCGGGCGTTGCGGCGCTGGGTGAGTTCGTCCGGTTCGTGCGTCTCGACGATGCCGCCGTCGGCGCGTTCGGCCGGGAACTCGTGGATCGTGCCGCTGATTTCCTGCATCGCGCCGCTGACCGCAATACCGAAGACGCCCTGGCCGCCTTGGAGCAGGTCGACGATCTCCTCGGGCGAGGTGCATTCGTAGACCGTGGTGCCGTCGGAGAACAGCGTCACCCGGGCCAGGTCGCGGACGCCGCGGACGCGCAGGTGGTCGACGGCGACGCGGATGTTCTGGAGCGAGACCCCGGTGTCCAGGAGCCGCTTGACGACCTTGAGGACGAGGATGTCCTTGAAGGAGTACAGCCGCTGCGAGCCGGAGCCGTGCGCGGTGCGGATGCTGGGCGCGACCAGCTTGGTGCGGGCCCAGTAGTCGAGCTGGCGGTAGGTAATGCCGGCGATCTGGCACGCCGCCGGACCGCGGTACCCCACCAGCTCGTCGGGCAGCGAGTTGTCGGGGAACAGTTCCCCCTGCTCACCAGTCGCGACCTCGACAGGCTGCTTCTCGGAACCAGCCTCGACCACGCAAGCCTCCCCTCGCCCGACCTGGCGGCCGGCGAATGACAGCCGGAGGAGTCCCAGGAGCGGGACCCGCCGGAGATCAACCGCCACGATCCGGCCCCAGACCGTTAATCACACCGTGGCAATTTCTCTTCTTCGACGGTAAGCGCCCGGACAGTGCCGGTCAACGCGACGCGCGGCAAGCCGAGGCGGTCGGCTGCGCCTTTGAGCCGTTCGCCGTACCCCCTACGGCGTGATCCAAACCCGCTTGACTCCTTTTACTCAGCCGAGTAACTTTTTACTCATGCAAGTAAACCCCGACCTCATGGCGGAGATGGGTCTCAGTGTCACCGAGGCCGCCCGCCGGGCGCAGATCATCGGCGCCACCATCGGCGTCCTGGCCGACCTCGGCTACCGCCGGACCACCTTCGCCAAGATCAAGGAACGCGCCGGGCTCAGCAGCACGCGGCTGATCTCCTACCACTTCACGAACAAGGCCGGCCTGATGCAGGCCGTGCTGAGCACGGTCGTCGAGACGAAGAACGAGTTCCTCACCGAGCGGACCGGCGGCGGCCTGGACCCGGCCGACCGGCCCGGCTACCTGCGGGCGCACATCGAGACGTCGGTGGCGTTCCTGCGCGCCTACCCCGAGTGCGTCCGGGCGCTGAGCGAGCTCGCGGCCAACGCCGACGACGTCGACGGCTGGGTGATGACGAAGGTGCTGGTCGACGACATGCGCGTGCACGGACTGGCCCGCCAGCTGCGGCAGGGCCAGGCCGAGGGCGCCTTCGGCGAATTCACGCCGGAGGTGATGGCGATGTCGATCGCGCAGGCCATCGACGGCGTCGCCGCGGCCTACGCCGCCGACCCCGCGCTGGACCTCGAACGGTACGGGCGCGAGGTGGCGGACACCTTCGTCAAAGCGACGGCACCGTGAGGACCCGATCGAGCCGCTCTTCGATGCGGGCCTTCGGGAACGCGCCGACGATCGTCTCGACCGGCTCGCCGCCGCGGAAGAGAATCATCGTCGGCAGCGACATGACCTGGTAGGACCGGGTGGTCTCGGGGTTCTCGTCGGCGTTGATCTTCCGGACGGCGAGGCGGCCGTCCCGCTCGGCGGCCAGCTGCTGCAGCACCGGGCCGACCATCCGGCACGGGCCGCACCAGGTGGCCCAGAACTCGACGAGCACGGGGACGTCGCTGTCCAGGACCTCGGCGAAGGTCGCGTCGGTGACTTCGGTGACTGTGGCGTTTTCGGACATGGCGGGGCTCCTCAGGGGCGCGGGGAATCGGGCACGACACACGGATCGGGCGCCTGGCGGGCCAGCGCGCCGGCGAGCTTCGCGGCCAGTTCCGCGCGGATGCCGCCGAGCCGGGCGAGAAGAGCGTCGGCTTCTTCCAGCTTGCGGCGGTAGACCTCGATGGAGCTCAGGCAGGAGTCGCCGGTCTCGTGGCCGCTGCGCAGGCACTCGACGAACGGGCGGGTCTCCTCGAGGGTGAGGCCGACCGTCTGCAGGGTCTGGATCTCCTGGACCAGCTGCAGGTCGTCCTCGTCGTATTCGCGGTAGCCGTTCGCCGAGCGACGGGCCGCGAGGAGGCCTTGGGCCTCGTAAAACCGCAGCGCACGGGTGGTGACACCCGTGCGCTGCGCCAGTTCTCCGATCCGCATGCTTCGACGCTAGACGTTGACGTCCGCGTCAAGGCAAGGGAAACGCCGTACTGCGGGAGGACGCGGGTTCCGGGGCCGTGCCTCGAGCCCAAGCTCCGCGCCTTCCGGCGAGGAATCAGGTGTCCGCGCCGCGGAAATCTTCCGGGGAAACCGAGTCGAGGAACTCGCGGAACTTCTCGACTTCGTCTTCCTGCTCGTCCGGGATGATGAGGCCGGCTTCCTCCAGCACCGAATCCACGGCGTGGATGGGGACGCCGATCCGCAGGGCCAGCGCGACCGAGTCGCTCGGCCGGGCGGACACCCGGATGTCGCCGTCGAAGACCAGCTCCGCGAAGAACGTGCCTTCCTTGAGGTCGGTGATGACGACCTGCTCGAGCTCCCGGCCGAGCGCTCCGATGACCTCTTTCAGCAGGTCATGCGTGAGCGGGCGGGCGGGGCGGACCCCTTGTTGCTCCAAGGCGATGGCGGTGGCTTCGACCGAGCCGATCCAGATCGGCAGGTACCGTTCACCCTCGGTTTCCCGCAGCAGCAAGATCGGCTGATTCGCGGGCAGCTCGACCCGCACACCGACGACGCGCATTTCGCTCATCGGGCTTCGCCTCCCTCTCGTGCACACGGGCTGCAGCGCTGAACCGGCTTCACGCCCATACTCCCGACGCTACCCGTCATCCGTGCGCTGTGCTCGCTGTCCGGACTCTCTCGGTTCGCCTGCCGCAAACCCGTGCCTTCACGGTACGGCATGCGGTGCCGAACATTCAGTCATTGACATGGGACCGCAAAGAGGATCTCACTGCCCCGTTATCGATCAACACCCCGCGACGCCGCGGATTCCCGCCTTCACGAGGAGCGTGTGCAGGGTCACGGACAGTGCCGCGAGCTCCCGCACGACCTCGTCGGCGCGGGACTTGGCCTCCGGGTCGCGGTGCCGGTACACCGGCGTCACGATCTGCTCCAGCAGCCCGACCTCGCGGTCGGCCGCGGCGCGGAAAGCACGCAGGTGTCTCGGTTCGATCCCGAATTCGGTCATCGCCTTCACCGTCCGCGCGACCAGCACCGCGTCCGGGTCGAAGAACCCCGCCGGACCGGGCCGGACCAGGCCGTACTGCTGCAGCTCGGCCAGCGCCGGCGCGTCGATGCCGGCCTGTTCCAGGAGCTCCTCGCGGGTCAGGCGCAGCTCCTTGCCCACGGTGAAGTCGTCCGCCACCGGCAGGCCGACGTTCTCCGCCGGTGCGTCGATGGGCACCAGCCGCCGCGGCGGCCGGGGCAGGGCCGCGGTGGGCCCGGCACCCGAGTCCGCCGCGTCCAGCTGTTCCTTGATGACCTTCAACGGGAGGTAGTGGTCCCGCTGGGCGGCCAGGACGAACCTCAGTCGCTCCACGTCCGCCGCGGCGAACTGCCGGTAACCCGAAGGGGTGCGGCCCGGTTGCACCAGGCCTTCCGCTTCGAGGAACCGGATCTTGGAGATGGTGACATCGGGGAAGTCGCCGCGCAGCTGCGCGAGAACCGCCCCGATGCTCAGTCCGTGGTTCTGTGGCCGCCCGGCCGCCGTCACTGCGCCCCCTGGCCCCCGTGCCCCGGGCCGGTCAGGAAGACCAGGCGGAACTTCCCGATCTGCACCTCGTCGCCGCCGGCGAGGACGGCCTGGTCGACCGGCTCGCGGTTGACGTAGGTGCCGTTGAGGCTGCCGACGTCGATGACGACGAACTCGCCGCCCTCACGCCGGAACTCGGCGTGTCGGCGGGAGACCGTGACGTCGTCGAGGAAGATGTCGCTGTCCGGGTGCCGCCCGGCGCTGGTGGTGTCGCGGTCGAGCAGGAACCGCGAACCGGCGTTCGGGCCGCGCTTCACGACCAGCAGCGCCGAACCCGGGGGCAGCGCGTCGACACCCTGGACCGGGGCTTCCGGGGCGGGCTCGCGACCTTCGGCTTCGGCCAGGAAGTCGGCCCGGAAGACAGAGGTCCGCTCCGGAGACTGCTCCGGGGGAACACCGCCGGGCCCGTCGTTCGTGCTCACCTGAGCTCTCCTCCACACATGCTGTGTTGCCAGTACTCAAGAACGTGTAGCTGCCAACGTACCGTGCCTGATCGATTCTCCGAGCCCCGGCTCCCCGAACCGGCGGAGCGGGCTTCAGCCCTTGGTCAGCGCGTCGTACGCCTCGGCTTCGAGCAGGGCTTCCAGGCCCGCCGGGTCGTCGAGCCGGATCTCGATCAGCCAGCCCTCGCCGTAGGGGTCGCTGTTGATGAGCTCGGGCGAGTCGGCGACGGCGTCGTTGACCGCGACGACCTCCCCGTCGACCGGCGCGAACAGCTCGGAGACGCTCTTGGTCGACTCGACCTCGCCGAAGACGTCGCCCGCGCTCACCTGCCTGCCGACGTCGGGCAGGTCGACGAACACGACGTCGCCGAGCTGGTCCTGCGCGTACTCGGTGATGCCGACGCGCACGAGGGTGTCCTCGCCACGGGTGGCGACCCACTCGTGTTCCTCGGTGTAGCGAAGCTCTTCAGGAGCGGACAACGCCGGTCCCCTTTCATGCCCTCACTGGAAGTGTTGCGCGAAGTCTTACACCCACACGGCCCAGCCGCCCGCCACGGCCCGGCGGAAGCTCACTCCGCGGGTTCGCCGCGCAGGGCGTTGCGCGCCTGGACGACGTAGAGGACGCCCGACCAGACGTAGAGGACGGCGCCCCAGATGGTGAAGGCGTACCCGATCGGCCGCGCGACCGCGGCGACGTCCGAGCCACCCTGCGCGAGCAGCAGGAACGGGAAGGCGTACATCAGGACGAAGGTGGCCCCCTTCCCGATGTAGGTGACCTCGGGCGGCGCGAAGCCCCGGCGGCGCAGGGTGACGACGCAGACGCCGAGCACGGCCTCCCGCAGCACCAGCGGCACGACGACCCACCACGGGATGATGTCCCGGACGAGGAAGGCGATCAGGGTGGCGAGGATGTAGAGCCGGTCGGCGGCGGGGTCGAGCAGCTGCCCGAGCCGCGACATCTGGTTGAGCCAGCGGGCGAGCTTGCCGTCGAGCCAGTCGGTCAGCGCGCTGAAGACGAGTAGGGCCAGCGCCCAGCCGTCCTCCCGGGGGCCGAGCAGCAGCCAGAGGAAGACGGGCACCCCGGCCAGCCGCAGCAGGGAGAGGATGTTGGGGACGTTCAAGGCCTGCCGCCACAGTGACGGTTCGGCGGCCTGAGCGGCGGGTTCGGGGGCGGCTGTGCTCACGGGGCCATTAAACAGCGGTCGGGGGTGCGGTCGCCCGGTGGTGCCGGGCGGGCCGGTGGGCCGGTCACGACGCGGACCGGCCGGGACGGGCGGGTACGCGGCGGTGGGACGCAGGCGCACGGCGGCGACTCGGGGCTGATCGGCGGCCGGGTGAGCCGGCGGGCGCCGGATTCGGCGGGGCGAAGAGGAGATCCCCCAGCGGCCTTCTGGCGCGGCAGGACGGGCCTCCCGGCGGCGGGTGGCGGCCGCCGGGCGTCCCGGGTGGTGCAGCCGGGCCACCCCATCGGCGCGGCCCGGCGTCACGCTCAGCTCGCGCGGCGGTGGCTCCAGCCGCGCCGCTGCAGCTCGGCGCTGGTGAGCGACTCGGGGCGGCCGCGGTAGTCGGTGCCCATCCAGCGGGCTCGGCCGGCTCGTCCTTCGAGGACGTACGGGCGGCCGCAGCACCACACGACGGTGCTCGGGACGGTCGGCGGACTGGAGGGGTCTTCGGTACTGGTCACAGCGTCGGCGTTCATCGCTCTCACGGATTCGGGACGGGTTCGGGGGACGGGAAGCCCTTCGGCCTCCACCAAGATCTTCGGCGCGCGCGGCCGGATTGTTAACCGTCGCGGGACGAATTAGACCGATCGATTCTTGATGACAGCGGGAGGTTTCGGAGCGTGAACGGAATGTTAATCGTCCATTGTGGACATCATTTCGGCGGCCACCGGACCGGGCCGCCCGGCCGCTGTTGTAATCTCCGGCACACCCGTGGGCGCACCTCGCCCGCAGGACCAGGACGACCGGCCGGCCCGGCGGGGAGGAAGGATCGCGGTGCCCCACCCGACCACCACGAGGACGTGGCTCGCGGCCTGCCTCGCCCTGCCCGTGCTCACCGCCTGCTCCGGTGATCCCGCCGCGCAGGCTCCCCCGGCTCCGCCGCCCGCGACCACGGCACCGTCCGTGACGACCTCGGCCGCCACCCCGCCGCCTCCGCCCGGCGGCACCGGCAGCGAGTCCGCGCCTGCCCCGGCGACCCGGCCGTCCGGGCCGCCGCCGTCGGTGCCCGGGTCGTGCGGCACCGTCACCGCCGCCAGCGGGCTGACGCTGTACGTCTTCGACAGCGGCTCCGCCGGGGTCAGCTGCGTCGCCGCGACGAAGCTGGTCGGCGACTTCCACCGCAAGATCGCCGGCCGCCAGGGCGCCGGCTCGAACGACGCGGTGAACGAGACCGTCGACGGCTGGCTGTGCACCTCCGGGCCGCCCGCCGCCCAGGGCGGCACCACCTGCACCAAGGGCGAGCAGACGGTCTTCGCCGCCGTCGTGCCGTCCGAGTGAGTCCCGTTCCGATCCGCTCCTGAAGGGCCCATGAAGACTCTCGCGTACCCCCTGCTGCTCGTCGCCGCGGCCGCCGCGCTGGCCGGCTGCGGCAGCGACCCGGCGCCCACCGCACCGTCCCCCTCCGCCGGCCCCGTCCCGGCCGCGGCCGCGGCGGCCGGGTCCACCGCGCCGGGCGTGCCGTGCGGCGACGTCACCGGGACGGGCGGCGCGAAGACGGCAGTCGTCGCGCACGGCAAAGTCGACTGCGCCGCCGCGACGAAGCTGCTCCGGGACTACTTCGCGAAGCTGACGCCGGCCGAGGTGAACGACGCCGACGGCCCCGGCCCGGTCGTCCTGGACGACTGGACTTGCGGCAGCGGCCCGAACGACCCGGTGACCGCCTGTTCGACCGAGGACGGCCGCCAGGTCGAGGGCACCCGCGGCTGAGGCTCAGGACTTGAGGTCCGGGAAGTCCTCCTCGCGGTACTCCGTCCCCTGGCCGCGCTTCGGGTCGCTCTCGCGGCCCCGCAGCTCGACGCGGCGGATCTTGCCGGAGATCGTCTTCGGCAGCTCCGCGAACTCCAGCCGCCGGATGCGCTTGTACGGCGCCAGGTGCTCGCGGCAGTACGCCAGGATCGACCGCGCGGTCTCCGCATCGGGTGAGAACCCGGCCGCCAGCACGACGTAGGCCTTGGGCACCGCGAGCCGGATCGGGTCGGGGGCCGGGACGACCGCCGCCTCGGCCACCGCTTCGTGCTCGATCAGGACGCTCTCCAGCTCGAACGGCGAGATCCGGTAGTCCGAGGCTTTGAACACGTCGTCGGTGCGCCCGACGTAGGTGATGTACCCGCGTTCGTCGATCGAGCCGACGTCACCGGTGTGGTAGAAGCCGCCGGCGAAGGCCGCCGACGTCCGCTCGTCGTCGTCGGCGTACCCGGTCATCAGGCCGACCGGCCGGTGCGCGAGGTCGAGGCAGATCTCGCCCTCCGTCGCGCGTTCGCCGCTGACCGGGTCGACCAGCGCCACCACGAAGCCGGGCAGCGGGCGGCCCATCGAGCCCGGCACGACGTCCTGGCCGGGCGTGTTGGCGATCTGGACGCTGCTTTCGGTCTGGCCGAAGCCGTCGCGGATGGTGACGCCCCATGCCTTCCGCACTTGGTCGATCACCTCGGGGTTGAGCGGCTCCCCCGCCCCGACGACCTTCTTCGGCGGTGCCGTCAGTGCGGTCAGGTCGGCCTGGATGAGCATCCGCCACACCGTCGGCGGCGCGCAGAAGCTCGTGACGCCGCAGCGGTCCATCTGCGCCATCAGCGCGCCGGCGTCGAACCGGTTGTAGTTGTAGAGGAACACCGTCGCCTCGGCGTTCCACGGGGCGAAGAAGTTGCTCCAGGCGTGCTTCGCCCAGCCGGGCGAGGAGATGTTCAGGTGGACGTCGCCGGGTTCCAGGCCGATCCAGTACATCGTGGAGAGGTGGCCGACCGGGTAGGAGACGTGCGTGTGCTGCACGAGCTTCGGCTTCGCCGTGGTGCCGGAGGTGAAGTAGAGCAGCAGCGGGTCGGCGGCCTTCGTCGGGCCGTCCGGGGCGAACTCCGGGGACTCGGCGAACGCGGCAGAGTACGGGTGCCAGCCCTCGACCGGCTCCCCCACCGCGATCCGCGTGTAGCCGCCCTCGACGCCGTCGAACTTCGGGGCGTCCACCGAGCGGACGACGACGTGCTTCGCCGCGCCGCGCTCGACCCGGTCGGTCAGGTCGGCCGGCCCGAGCAGCGTGGACGCCGGGATGATCACCGCGCCGAGCTTGATCGCGGCGAGGATCGTCTCCCACAGCTCGCCCTGGTTGCCGAGCATGAGGATCAGCCGGTCGCCGCGGCGGACGCCGAGGGAGCGCAGCCAGTTCGCCACCTGGTTGGACCGGGCGGACATCTCGGGGAACGTCCAGCGGTTCTCGCGGCCGTCCTCCTCGACGATCCAGAGCGCGTACCGCTGCGCGTTGGCCGGGTCGTGCGCGACGACGTCGAACCAGTCGATCGCCCAGTTGAACTCGTCGAACTCCGGCCAGGCGAACTCGCGGTACGCCGTGTCGTAGTCCTCGCGGTGGGCCTGCAGGTAGTCCCGCGCGACGCGGAACGCGTGGTGGACCTCCGAAGCGGACACGCTGCCTCTCCTCCTACTCGCCCTTGAACTCCGGCGGGCGGCGCTCCAGGAAGGCCTGGACCGCCTCGCCGAGGTCCTTGCTGGGCAGGAACGCCGAGTTCCAGGCGGCGACGTACCGGAGGCCGTCGGCGACCTGGCGCTCGGTGTTCGCCGCCAGTACCTGCTTCGTACCCTGCACCACCAGCGGCGGATTCGCAGCGATCTCCCCGGCGAGTTCGCGCGCGGCCCTCAGCAGCGTGTCCTGGTCCGGGTAGACGTCGTTGACCAGGCCGATCTTCTCGGCGCGGGCGGCGTCGATGTCCTTGCCGGTGAGGGCGAGCTCCCGCAGGTGCCCCTCGCCGATGATCGGGGCCAGCCGCTGCAGGCTGCCGAGGTCGGCGACGATGGCGACGCGCACCTCGCGGACGCTGAACTTCGCGTCGGCGCTGGCCAGCCGGACGTCGGCGGCCGCGACGACGTCGACCCCGCCGCCGATGCACCAGCCGGAGACGGCCGCGACGACCGGTTTGCGGCATTCCGCGATCGAGCTGACCGCCGCCTGCAGGGACCGGACCTGGTCGAGGAACGCCGTCCGCGGGCCGGCCAGGTTCTCGCCGCCGAGCATCGGCGCCCAGTCACCCATCATCGCGGGCAGGTCGAGGCCGTAGGAAAAGTGCCGGCCGCTGCCGGTCAGCACGACCGCCCTGACCTGCGGGTCGGCGTCCAGCGCGCGGAAGACCAGCGGCAGCTCGCGCCAGAAGTCCGGGCCCATCGCGTTGCCCTTCGACGGGCCGAGGAGCGTCACTTCGGCCACGGAGCCGTCGATGTCGACCTTGAGGGACACCAGGTCGGGCAGACTGTCAGCAGTAGCGGTCATGGGGGTCATCTTGACCCATGCCCGCGACGACCCGCCATTGGCACGGTGTCAATTGCCCCTCATGTCACTGTGTGATCGGAGCGGCACGCCGCTGTGCCAACCCGGTCGGGGGATGCTTTCCTGGAAGAATCGACGCCGACACGGGGAGGACGGTGGGACATGAGCCCGGCCAGCGCGACCGCGATCGAGACCGGACCTCCGTCCGCCCCCGCCCGGCGGGCCTCCCGCCCGATCGAACTGACCGGTTCGTTCGACCACGAGGGCCACCGGCTCTGGTACACCGAGTTCGGCAGCGGCGACAAGGTCGTCGTCCTCACCCACGGCATCATGCTGACCCGCCGGATGCACGCGCCGCTGGCGCGCCGGCTGGCCCGCGCGGGCTTCCGGGTGATCACCCTCGACCTGCTCGGCCACGGCGACTCCGACCGGCCGACCGAGTCGTGGCTGTATTCGATGCCCTCCTTCGCCGAGCAGACCCTGGCCCTGCTGGACCACCTCGAGGTCGAGTCGGCCGTGGTCGGCGGGACGTCGCTGGGGGCGAACGTCTCGCTGGAAGTGGCGGTGCTGGCGCCGTCGCGGACGCGCGGGCTGATCGTCGAGATGCCGGTGCTGGACAACGCGATCGTGGCCGGGCTGGTCACCTTCGCCCCGCTGCTGATGGCGGCCCGGTTCCTGCCCTTCACGGTGCAGGCGGTGGCGCTGGCGGCCTCGGTCGTCCCGCACGGCAACCAGTGGGTCGACGTCGTCACGGACACGCTCTCCCAGCGCCCGGCCCCGATGGCGGCCCTGCTGCACGGGGTGCTGTTCGGCCGGATCGCGCCGCCGAAGGCGGTCCGCCGCAAGATCAGCACCCGGGCACTGGTGATCGGTCACCAGGGCGACCCGATCCACCCCTTCGGCGACGCGGACACCCTGGCGGTCGACATGCCGGACGCGGAGTTCGTCCAGGCCCGCAGCCCGGTCGAACTGAGGTTCGACCCGAGCCGCCTCTCGGACGCGATCCGCGATTTCGCCGCGAGCTGCTACGAAGACTGACATGCCGTTGGTGTGGGTGACGGGCAACGCCGGAGCGGGCAAGTCGGCGGTCTGCGCGGTGCTGAAGGAGCGGGGCGAGGTCGCGGTCGACGCGGACAACGAGGGCTACCACCACTGGGCCGACCGGACGACCGGGCAGGTGGTCACCGTCCCGCCCGACCCGGTGCCGGCGGGCTGGCTCGACCGCTACGGGTGGCGGATCAACCGCGCCAAGGTCGAGGCCCTGGCGGCCCGGGCGGCGGGCGAGATCGTGTTCTTCTGCGGCTGCCCGGAGAACCACGAGGACGTGCGGGACCTGTTCGACCTGGTGATCTGCCTGGTGATCGACGAGGACACCCTCCGCCACCGGCTCCGGACCCGCACGTCGAACAGCTTCGGCAAGCACCCGGAGGAGCTGGCGGCCGCCCTCGCGGACAACGCCTACGTCCACCCCGGCGCCGCGATCATCGACGCCACCCGCCCCCTCCCCGAAGTCGCCGACGCCGTCCTCGCCGCCACCCGCTCCCCGGAACTCGCGTGATCAAACCCGGATTTCGCGTGATCGAACACGTAAGTCGCGTGATTGGAGACGGAACTCGCGAGTTCCGGCTTCAATCACACGTGTTCCGGCTTCGATCACGCGAGTCACGGGCCTGATCACGCGGGGGCGAGGCCGGCGACCGGGCCGATCACGATCACCGCCGGCGGGCGGACGCCCGAGGCCGCCGCGTCGGTGACCACTGTGTCCAATGTGGACCGGAGGGTGCGCTGGGTGCGCATGGTGCCGTCCTCGATGATCGCCACCGGGGTGGCGGCGGGGCGGCCGCCGTCCAGGAGGGCCTTGGCGAACTGCGGGAGCCGCTCGACGCCCATCATCAGCACGATCGTGCCCGTCATCCGGGCCAGCAGGTCCCAGTCGACCAGGGAGCGGTCGTCGCCGGGGGCGACGTGGCCGGAGACCACCACCACCTCGTGCGCGACGCCGCGGTGGGTGACCGGGACGTCCGCCACCGCCGGGACGGCGAACGCGCTGGTGATGCCGGGGACCATCGTCACCGGGACGCCGGCCTCGACGCAGGCGAGCACCTCCTCGAAGCCGCGGCCGAACAGGTACGGGTCGCCGCCCTTGAGGCGGACGACGAACTTGCCCTCCTTGGCGCGCTCGATCAGCGTGCTGTTGATGACTTCCTGGCTGGCCGCGCGGCCGTACGGGATCTTCGCCGCGTCGACGATCTCGACCTCCGGCGCGAGCTCGTCGAGCAGCTCGCGGGGCGCCAGCCGGTCGGCCACGACGACGTCCGCGCGCGCCAGCAGGCGCCGGCCGCGGACGGTGATCAGTTCCGGGTCGCCCGGGCCGCCGCCGACCAGCGCCACCCCCGGCAGGGTGCCCTCCGGGTGGGGCCGGCGGCCGTCTTCGATTGTGCCGTTGTGCAGGCCGTCGAGCATCGAGTCGCGGACCGCCGCCGAGCGCAGCGGCTCGCCGCCGGAGAGCACGCCGAAGAGCAGGCCGCCGTGGCGGCCGGACGCCGGGGTGACCGCCGAACCGGACTCGCCTTCGTCGGCGCGGACGCAGAACACCCGCTCCCGCTCGGCTTCGGCGCAGATCTCCGCGTTCACCGCCGGGTCGTCCGTGCAGGCCAGGGCGTACCAGGCGGCTTCGAGATCACCGGGAGCATAACGGCGTTCGTGCCAGACGAGCTCGCCCGCGTCCACCATCCCCTGCACCGACGGCGTCGTGTGCGGCGACACCAGTTCGACGCGGGCGCCCGCCGCGATCAGCCGGGGCAGCCGTCGTTGGGCCACGCTGCCGCCGCCGAACATCACGACGCGGCGGCCGGTGAGCTGGAGGCCGGAGAGGTAGTGCGGGTCGTCCATGCGCGGGAGTTTATTGGCGAGCGAGCCCTTCGCCAGCCCAGCGTGGGTCACGCCACCCGGAACACCGGCCCGCGGGCCGCGAACGGCAGCCGCGCACCCCGCGGCACCAGGTAGGCGTGCTCGCGGCGCGGCCGGACGTGGTCGCAGTACGCGTCGGTGATGATCAGGATCGGCCCGTCCGCCGGGAAGTCGGCCGCCCCCTGCAGCAGGTCGACGCCGGGTTGCAGGATCGTCCCTCCGCGCCCCCGCACCTTGACCCGCCCCGCGATGTCCTCCACCGCCAGATACCCGGCGTCGTAGGCGACGGCGTCGCAGAACACCACCCGCACCGCCGGCACGTCCCGGGCCAGCGCGTAGGACGCGATCGCGCCCAGTGCCTTGCCGAGCAGCTCGGCGTTCATCGACCCGGACGTGTCCAGCACGACGCCGAAGGTGACGCGCCGGTCGAGGCGTTCCGGGCGGACGCGGCCCGGGCGCGGGATGTCCGGGGTCGCCGCCTGGCGGCGGGACGCCCGCGCGTAGCTGCGCACCGGCAGCTCCACCCGCACGTGCTCGTCGAACCAGCGGGCCAGCTGCGCGTCCCACGGCAGCGGCGGGTGGTCGAGGGCCCGGATCTCCTGTTCCAGCCCGGCCGGCAGCAGGCCGCGACCCCGGGCGTGGTGGTACTCCAGGCCCTGGGTGAGCGCCCGGCGGTAGAACTCGTCGAGGTCGACGCCGTGGACGCGGTCACCCCACGGCATCGGCCGCGAGTTCCGCTTCGACGCCCGGCGCTGCACCGCGTCCGGTTCGGACAGCCAGTCGCCCAGCACGTCCCCGGCCTCGCGCGCGCCCAGGGTCACCAGCTTGCGGGCACGGCGGATGTCCGTCGTCAGCGTGTCGTACACCGACTCGGCCGACATCCCGGTGAGCTGCTGGTCGTGCAGGCTGCCGTGGGGCAGCTCGCCGACGCCCATCGAGACGAGCCAGCCGTTGATGACGTAGTCGCAGGCGACGTTCCACAGGTACGGGTCGCGGCCCAGCGCGCGGCGGTCGTGCCGCAGCGCGGCGTGCAGCATCTCGTGGGCCAGCACGAACCGCCACTCCTCGGCGGTCAGTGCCGCGCTCGGGTTGACGTAGATCTCGCCGTGCTCGGCGTCGACCGCGGCCAGGGTGATGTCCCAGGCGCGGACGACTTCGGCGTCGACGACCAGGGTGAATCCGGCCGCCACCGCGCCGAGCAAGGGGAACGACGAGACGAACCAGGACAGCGCGCGGTCCCACTCCCCCACGGCCCGCCGGTGGCGGGTCTGGCCGCGGGCGTCGGCGGCGCGTTCCATGGCCTCGGTGGCCGAGGCGATCAGCCCGCGGGCGAACCGTTCGGTCCAGGGTGCCGGCGTCCCGTGGTACTGCAGCTGCCAGCGGGACAGCGGCTCGCCGAGCACCAGGCACGGCCGTCCGGTGCCCAGGTCGGCGAACGGTGCCGGAACGCCGGTTTCGCGCCAGGCGCGGGTCAGGGCGAGCTCGTCGGTACCCGGGAGTTCGGGCAGGTCCAGCACCGGGGTCCCGACGCGGAGGGCCTCGGCGAACCGGTGGACGGCCACGCAGCACACGGCGGCGTAGACCGGATCGACCACCCGGTCCGGGACGATCGCCTCGGCCTCGGTCAGCCGGTCGTCGTCGAGGTGGCCGAGGCCGAGGTGCAGCAGCAGGTGCGCGAACACCCAGGCCCACTCGCCCGGTGCGGCATCCCGGGCGCGGTTCGGGGTGATCCCGCCGCGGTCGGTGACCACGGCCCAGCCTCCGCCGGTGCTCTCCGTGCTGAGGCGCGCGCCGCGCGCGAGGTGCTCCAGCACGGTGTTGCCGCACACCGCGGCCCAGCCGTCGGCGATGGCCTTGTTCCGGCGCTCGCGGCGCTCGGCTTCGACGCGGGCGTTGCTCATGCCCGCGCCGCCACCAGCCGCGGCAGGTCGCGGGCGGCTTCGACCAGGAACCACGCCGGCAGTCGCGGGTTGCCTGCCTCGTCGTCGGCGATGACCAGCTGGGCCATCTCCAGCGAAATCTCGGCCAGCTCGACGAGCAGGCTCTTGGCCCGGAAGGCGAACTGGCGGACGGCCGCCGAGGCGTGCCGCTTGTCCGCGGGCAGGTCCTTGACCAGCCGCGCGCGGAAGGTCTCGGCGAGGAAGTAGAGCAGGTCGCGGTCGGCCGGTCCGGCGGGCCAGCGCGCGTCACCCTTGAGGATCGCCTCGAGGTCGTAGGCGTGCCGGGCGACCTTGAGGTACGCGCGGAACGCTCCGGCGTGCGCCGGGGTGAGGGTCGCGTACGCGAGCAGGGCGATCGTCTCGTCGTCGGCCGGGTCGCCGGCGGAGTGGAGCAGGTCGGAGAGCATGTGCCAGGACCTCGGGGTCGAGAACGGCTCCTCGGTCTTGGGCGGCGGGCTCCAGAGGTGGTCCGGACGCTGGGTGAGGTACTCGATGACCCACGGGTGGATGCCGTGGCCGGCCGCCCAGGCGAGCCAGTCACCGGGCGCGGCCCGCAGGTGGACGTGCACCAGGCGGTTGACCAGGGCCGAGGCCATCGGCCGGGCCAGCGCCTGGTCGGTGGCGCGGTTGCCGGCCCCGATCACGACCGAACCCGGCGGCAGCTCGTAGGAGCCGATGCGGCGGTCGAGGATGAGCGAGTAGAACGCCTTCTGGACGTCGGGTGCCGCGGCGTTCAGCTCGTCGAGGAACAGGCAGTACGGCTCGTCGCGGGCGATCTGCTCCGGCGGGCAGAACCGGCTGCGGCCGCCCGTGATCTGCGGGACGCCGATCAGGTCTTCGGGCGCGAGCTGGGTGCCCAGCAGGGAAACGCACTCCAGGCCCAGTGCCGCCGCGAAGTCGCGCACCAGCGAGGACTTCCCGATCCCGGGCGCGCCCCAGAGGAACACCGGCCGCACGACGGCGGTGGTGAGCAGGAGCTCGGGCAGCCGGGCGGGCGTGACCGTGAGCTGGGCGTGCAAGCGTGGACCTCCTGATGTCAGGACATCCCCGTGCGACGCCCCCTTTCGTGCGCCCATGGTCGCGCGCCACCCGGCTTCGCGCACCCGAATTACTGCGCGCGACCCGCGGAGGGGTAGGGCAGCAAGGCCATCTCGCGCGCGTTCTTGATCGCCGTGGCGACCTGTTTCTGTTGCTGCGGCGTCAATCCCGTCACCCGGCGGGCGCGGATCTTGCCGCGGTCGGAGACGAACTTCCGCAGCAGGTCGACGTCCTTCCAGTCGACGTGGGTGATCTTGCTGGCGTGCAACAGGTTCACCTTGCGCTTGGCGGGACGGTCGCGGTTCGGCTTCGGCATGCGGCTCACCAGCTCGACTTCGCGACGCCGGGCAGCTCGCCGTTGTGCGCGGCCTGCCGCATCTTGACGCGGGACAGCCCGAACTTCCGCAGGTAGCCGCGCGGGCGGCCGTCCGCGGTGTCGCGGTTGCGGATCCGGGTCGGGCTCGCGTCGCGCGGCAGCTTCTGCAGCGCGACGACGGCCTCCGCCTTGGCCGCGGCCGACGAGCCCGGTGAGGCGATGACGGCCTTGAGCGCGCGGCGGCGTTCGACGTACCGGGCGGCGATCACCTTCCGCTGCTCGTTCTTCGCGATCTTCGACTTCTTGGCCATCAGCGCTCTTCCTTGAACTCGACGTGCTTGCGCGCGACCGGGTCGTACTTGCGCAGGACCATCCGGTCCGGGTCGTTGCGGCGGTTCTTCTTGGTGACGTACGTGTAGCCGGTGCCCGCGGTGGACCGCAGCTTGATGATCGGCCGGACGTCGGTGCTCTTCGCCATTACAGCTTCACCCCCTTCGCCTTCAGCTCGGCGACGACGGCCTCGATGCCGCGCTTGTCGATCGTCTTCATGCCCTTGGCGGACACGCGCAGCCGCACCCAGCGGCCCTCGCTGGGCACGAAGTAGCGACGGTTCTGCAGGTTCGGTTCCCACCGCCGGGACGTACGGCGGTGCGAGTGCGAGACCTGCTTGCCGTAGCCCGGCTTGCGGCCGGTGACCTGGCACACGGCGGACAAGGGCCCTCCCGAGTTGATAGTGATTGTCGTTTTCAGTTACTGTAGCGCACCGCACCCCGTCCGCATTCCTGGAGCCCCTGTGACCCACCACTCCCGCGTCCCGCTCGTCCTGGTGAGCGGTCTGGCGGCCAGGCCGAACGCCGCGCTCGCCGAGCTGCTGCGCGTGGCCGAGGCCGGTACCGCCGTCGTCCATCACGACCTGCGCGAGATCCACTCCGGCGTCGTCCGCCGCCGTCTGCAGCTCGGCGAGCGCGACGACCTGACCGTGCTCGAACTGGCCCACGGCTGCGTGTCCTGCACCCTGCGGGAGGACCTGCTCCCGCTGCTGCGGCGGCTGGCCCGGCGCCCGGACGTGACCCGGATCGTCGTCCGGCTCGACGAGGCGATGGAGCCGGAGCCGGTGAGCTGGGCGATCCGCAACGTCCTGGTCGGCGAGCACCCGGTGAGCGAGGACGTCGACCTGCGGGCCGTCCTCACCGTGGTCGACTGCGCGACCTGGCTCGCCGACGCGACCGGCGACGACGAGCTGGCCGACCGGAACCTGCAGGGCAGCCCCGAGGACGAGCGGACGGTCGCCCAGGTCGCGCTGTCCCAGGTGGAGTTCGCCGACGTCCTGGTGCTGGCCGGCGCGGCGACCGACGCGTGGAGCGCCGCCAAGGCGTCCGCGGTGCTCGACCGGGTGGCCCCTTCGATCCCGCGGGTCGAGCTGGCCCGGACCGACGGCGACGGTGTGCTCGCCGCGGTCCCGGCGGACGCCCGGCGCGGCGAGGTCACCGACATGCACGGCGCGCTGCTGCGCGGCGAACCGCCGCTGCACGACGACTGCGGCATCGCCCTGCTCACCTTCACCGCGCGGCGGCCGTTCCACCCGGAGCGGCTGCACGACGCGCTGGACGTCCTGCTCGACGGCGTCGTCCGCACCCGCGGGCGCGCGTGGGTGGCCAGCCGGCCCGACGTCGCGTTCTGGATCGAGTCGGCGGGCGGCGGACTGGGTCTCGGCCACGCCGGGCCGTGGCTCGCGTCGCCGGACGGTCCGGAGTGGACGGACGTCTCCCCCGAGCGCCGCACGCTGGCGTCCCTGCGGTGGGACCCGGTGCACGGCGACCGGGCGCAGGAGCTGGTCGTGGTGACGGACCAGACAACGCCCGACGAGATCGACGCGGCCCTGCGCGGCGCTCTACTGACCGACGAGGAACTCGCGGCCGGACCCGGAGCGTGGGCGCACTACCCCGACCCGTTCGGGGATTGGCACGAGGAGCCGTGCCAGGACACCGAACCCGACCCGGCGCGGCACTCCGCGGCGAACCGAAAGGAAGAACGATGAAGACCGGAATCCACCCCGACTACCACCCCGTGGTGTTCAAGGACTCGTCGACCGGCGACGCCTTCCTCACCCGCTCCACCATCACCTCCGACAAGACGATCGAGTGGTCCGACGGGAACACCTACCCGCTCGTCGTGGTCGACATCAGCTCGTGGTCGCACCCGTTCTGGACCGGCACCCAGCGGATCATGGACAGCGCCGGCCAGGTGGAGAAGTTCCACCGCCGCTACGGGAAGCGAGGCGACCGCTGATGGCCGTCCCCAAGCGCAAGACCTCCCGCAGCAACACCCGCTCCCGGCGGGCGCAGTGGAAGGCCGCCGTGCCGGACCTGGTGCCGATCAAGGTCGACGGCCAGGTCCAGCTGGTCCCCCGGCGGCTGATGAAGCACTTCCACACGCGGTGAGCGTTCCGGTCACGGTGCTGTCCGGCTTCCTCGGCGCGGGCAAGACGACGCTGCTCAACCACATCCTCGCCAACCGGGCGGGCCTGCGGGTCGCGGTGATCGTCAACGACATGAGCGAAGTCAACATCGACGCCGCGCTCGTCCGCTCGCAGGAGCGGCTGGTCGAGCTGACCAACGGGTGCATCTGCTGCACCCTGCGGGAGGACCTCCTCGAGGAGGTGGCGGCACTGTGCGCGGACGGCCGCTTCGACCACGTGCTCATCGAGTCCAGCGGCATTTCCGAACCGATGCCCGTGGCGGCGACGTTCACCTTCCTGGACGCCGTCGCCCACCTCGACACGATGGTGACCGTGGTCGACGCGGCGAACTTCGCCCGTGAGCTGGCAGCCGGCGACTCCCTCGTGGAGCGCCGGCTGGACCAGTACGCCGGTGACGAGCGGACGGTCAGCGACCTGCTGGTGGACCAGGTCGAGTTCGCCGACGTCCTGCTGCTGAACAAGACGGACCTGGTGCCTTCCGCCGGGGTGGACCGGCTGGTGGCGACCCTGCGGCGGCTCAACCCGGCCGCCGACGTCGTCACGGGCCGCTTCGGAAAGGTGCCGCCGGAGCGGGTCTTCGGGACCGGCCGGTACGACGCCGCCCGGGCTCAGCAGGCGCCGGGCTGGGTGGCCGAGCTGAACGGCGACCACGTGCCGGAGACCGAGGAGTACGGGATTTCCAGCGTGGTGTTCCGCGCTTCCCGCGCGTTCGACCCGGCGGCGCTGTGGGATTTCGTCACCCGGCGGCTGGATTCGGGCGAATTCGGGACGGTGCTGCGGTCCAAGGGGTTCTTCGCGCTGGCGTCCCGGCCCGGGGTGACGGGACTGTGGTCGCAGGCGGGCACGGTGGCGCGGTTCGAACCCCAGGGCGTGGCGGCCGAGCCGCGGCAGGAGCTGGTGTTCATCGGGGTCGACCTCGCGGGGGACGCGCTCCTGGCGGCACTGCGCGACTGCCTCGGCGACGTCGCCACCGGACCGGACCGGTTCCCCGAGTGGGAGCCGGTCATTTCCGTTGACGGCGGCGGGAAGATGGCGCCATGGACGGGCGGAGATACCTCGAGAAGCTGATTTCCGACGGCCTCGGCGCGGGCCGCGGGCAGCCGGAGTTCGGGCGCCAGGCCGGGTTCGACCGGCGGCTGATCCGGGGCGTGGCGATCGGCCTGGTCGCGGCCGGGGCGCTGGCGCAAGAGGACGCCGACCGGATCCTCGCCGACCTCGACGTGACCATGCAGCGGTCCGGATGGCTCAACGTCAGGCACGCGGAAGCATCGGCCACGGCCACCTCCGCGCCGGTGGCCGAGCGCGTGGGCGCCGAGCGGCCCGAGTGGCAGGAGGCGATCGAGGCGCCGCCCAAGCCCGTGCTGCGGCAGGTGGTTTCGCTGGCGGGCCGCACCATCGATGTCGGCGAGGTGACGGCGGACCTGGTCAGCCTGGAGGTGTGGTCGGCGTTCGTCGTCCTGACCTTCTCGCACGAGTACGAGGACCGCGATCCCGGCCGCTTGCGGCACCGCTTCCGGCCGGACGTGCAGTGGCGCGGGTGGGACGACACCGGGACGCAGTACCGGGCCCGCGGCGGCGGCGGGACCGGATCGAACGGCCTGCTCGTGGACCGGCGCACCTTCGAACCCGGGCCGACGGCGGAAGCCCGGGAGCTGACTCTGGCCGTCGAGTTCCCCGGTGGTCGGGACACGGTCGTGGTCCCGCTCGGCTGACCCTCACTGGTGGACGTTGGGGGTGGACAGATTCCGTCCGAGGCCAAGGCCGCTCTCAGTGGTCGTCGTAGTGGTCCTCGTGGACCGCGTGGCGGTGGCCGTCGTGCAGGTAGTCGACGTGCTCGCCGTGCGGGACGGCCACGTGGCCGCAGCCCTCGCCGTGCGTGTGGTCGTGCCCGGTGTGCGGGACGTGGCCGGTGATCTCGCACTCGTCGAAGTGGCCGTCGTGCGCCCGGTGCAGGTGCCCCTCGTGCACGTAGTCGATGTGGTCGCCGTGCGGGACCGCCGCGTGGCCGCAGCCCTCGCGGTGGACGTGGTCGTGGCCGGCGTGCACGACGTGCGGCATGGTCATCGGCTGTCCCTTCCCGGTGTGTCCACTTCGGACGCTAACACCGGGCCCCCGCGTCAGTACGGGCGAAAGCTCCCGGCTCACCCGATAGCGGCGCTCGCGTCCGAGTTGCTCAACCCAGGTTTATCAGTCTAGGTTGACGATTGTGACGGACGAGGAACTCCTCCGGGCGAGCAACGACCTGCGCGTCGCCCTGGGCCGGCTGGTCCGGCGGCTGCGTCAGGGGTACGTGGCCGGCGACCTCACCACCCCCGAACGCTCGGTCCTGTCCCGGCTCGACCGCGAGGGCCCGGCCACGCCGGGCTGCCTCGCCGATCTCGAACGCGTCAAACCGCAGGCCATGGGCGTCACCCTGGCCGGGCTGGTCGACCGCGGCCTGGTCGAGCGGCGCAAGGACGAGTCCGACGGCCGCAAGGTGGTCATGTCGGTGACCGAGGACGGCGTCCGGCTGCTGGTCGACAAGCGGTCGCGGACGACGCAGCTGATGGCCGACGCGCTGGCCGGGAAGTTCACCGAAGCCGAGCAGCGCGAGCTGATCGCGGCCATCCCGCTGATCGAGCGGCTGGCGGACGAGCTGTGAGCTACAAGTGGGTCGCGCTGTCCAACACCACGCTCGGCGTGCTGATGTCCGCGCTCGACGGCTCGATCGTGATCATCTCGCTGCCGGCCATCTTCCGCGGCATCGGGCTCGACCCGCTCGCCCCGGGCAACATCGGCTACCTGCTCTGGATGATCCTCGGCTACCTGCTGGTGCAGGCCGTGCTGGTGGTGACGCTGGGCCGGCTCGGCGACATGTTCGGCCGGGTCAAGATGTACAACCTCGGCTTCGTCGTGTTCAGCGCCGCGTCGGTCGCCCTGTCGTTCGACCCGTTCCACGCCGGCGCCGGCGCGCTGTGGCTGATCGGCTGGCGGGTCGTGCAGGCCGTCGGCGGGTCGATGCTGACGGCGAACTCCGCGGCCATCCTCACCGACGCCTTCCCGGCGCGGCAGCGCGGCATGGCGCTGGGCGTCAACCAGATCACCGCGCTCGCCGGGCAGTTCCTCGGCCTGGTCGTCGGCGGGCTGCTGGCCGAGATCGACTGGCGCGCGGTGTTCTGGGTCAGCGTCCCGTTCGGCCTGCTCGGCACCATCTGGTCGATCCGCAGCCTTCGCGAGGTGGGGACGCCGCGGCGCGCGAAGGTCGACTGGGGCGGCAACGTCACCTTCGCGGCCGGGACCGCGCTGCTGCTGGCCGCGATCACCTACGGCATCCAGCCGTACGGCGGCGCGGCCACCGGCTGGGGCAACCCGTGGGTGCTCGGCGGGATCGGCGCCGGCGTGCTGCTGCTCGTGCTGTTCGGCGTGATCGAAACACGCGTCGCCACGCCGATGTTCCAGCTTTCCCTGTTCCGGATCCGGGCGTTCGCCGCCGGCAACATCGCCGCGTTGCTGACTTCGGTCGCGCGTGGTGGCATGCAGTTCATGCTCATCATCTGGCTGCAGGGGATCTGGCTGCCCCTGCACGGCTACGACTACGAGCGGACGCCTCTGTGGGCGGGCATCCACCTGCTGCCGCTGACCGTGGGGTTCCTCATCGCCGGGCCGCTGTCGGGCTACCTGTCCGACCGCTTCGGCGCCCGGCCACTGGCCACCGGCGGCCTGCTGCTGGTCGCCGCGGCCTTCCTCGGGCTGCTGGCGTTGCCGGTGGACTTCTCCTACCCGGCGTTCGCCGCCCTGCTCGTGCTGAGCGGCGTCGGCCAGGGCATGTTCGCCGCGCCCAACACCTCGGCGATCATGAGCAGCGTGCCCACCGAGCAGCGCGGGGTCGCCTCCGGCATGCGGGCGACGTTCCAGAACTCCGGGACGTCGCTGTCGATCGGGGTGTTCTTCTCGCTGATGATCGCCGGGCTGGCCACGTCCCTGCCCCAGACGCTGACGGGCGGGCTGCAGGCCCACGGCGTCCCGGCACCGGTGGCCGACGGCGTCGCGCAGCTGCCGCCGGTCAGCACGCTGTTCGCCGCGTTCCTCGGCAGCAACCCGGTCGGGCACCTGCTCGGCCCGGACGTCCTGAACGCGCTCGCGCCTGCCGACCGCGCGACGCTCACCGGCGGGTCGTTCTTCCCGCAGCTGGTGTCGGCACCGTTCCACCACGGCCTGGTGGTCGTGTTCACCGCGGCCGCGGCGATGGCCGTGGTCGCCGCGATCGCCTCCGCCTCCCGCGGGGCGCGGTACCTGCACTCCTCCGAAAACTCCCTTGAAGAAAACTCCCGTGAAGAAGCGAAGGAGAACCGATGAAGGACGAGATCGTCGCCGGGACGGTCACCATCTCCGGCCACGGCGGGGACGAGCTCGAGGCGTACCTGGCGAAACCGACCGACGCTGCCCCGCGCGGCGGCGTCGTGGTGATCCACCACCTGCCCGGCTACGACGCGGCGACGAAGGAGATGGTGCGCCGCTTCGCCGTCGAGGGCTACAACGCGCTCTGCCCGAACCTGTACACGCGAGAAGCACCGGGAGCCGACCCGGACGACGCGGCGGCGACGGTCCGCGCGGCCGGCGGCGTCCCCGACGACCGCCTGGTGGGTGACGTCTCGGGTGCGGCGGACTACCTGCGCGCGCTGGAGAACGCGAACGGCCGGATCGGCGTCATCGGGCACTGTTCCGGCGGCCGCCACGCGTTCCTGTCCGCGTGCTCCCTGGACCTCGACGCGGCGGTGGACTGCTACGGCGCGTTCGTCGTCAACGACCCGCCCGAGGCCATGAGGATGATGAAGCCGCTGCTCGGGCTGACCCCGCAGCTGTCCTGCCCCCTGCTGGGCATCTTCGGCGCCGAGGACCAGTTCCCCGGCCCGGACGAGGTGGCCGTGCTGGCCGCCGAGCTGGAGAAGCACGGCAAGGAGCACGAGTTCCACACGTACGCGGGCGCCGGCCACGCGTTCTTCGCCGTCGACCGCCCGAGCTACCGCCCCGAAGCCGCCAAGGACGGCTGGGAACGCATCCTCGACTTCTACGCCCGCACGCTCACCGCCTGAGAGGACCGCCCATGTGCACTTACCTGACGGAGAAGTTCGCGCTCGAAGGCAGCGGCAAGGGCGCCCGCGGCTGGTTCCGGCTGTCCGAGGGCACCGTGTACGTCGACCACCCGGTCCACGCGCCGTACGCGCACACGGTGAACATCGACTTCCGCAACCCGGGGCTGGGCGCTTCGGCGCGCGTCGCCCTGGAACTGACCGAAGAGGACGCTCTCGCACTGGCGGACGCCATCCACGCCGCGGTCAGGTCCGCGCCCGCCGGCCTGGCTTCGCGGAGCCAGTGATCACCTGAGCCGCCGCCCGGCGGCCTCGACGAACGCGGTCAGGATCTCCTGGCTGCGGTCTTCGAGCTCCCGCAGCTCGGCGCGGTCCGCGGCCTCGCGGATCGCGCCGATCGGTTCGAACGCGGCGTCGGCGAGCCGGAGCAGCTCGGCGTCGTCGGTGAGCAGCCGCACCGCGAACCGGGCGTGGTCGGCGGCGGCGCCACTCCGGTCCGCCTCCGTGTACGCGGCCCGGGTCTCCGCCCCGTCCGGGTCACGCTGCCGCAGCAGCCCCAGGGAGATCACCTTCTGCCGGAGCTCGGTCATCGCCCCCGCGAACGCCGCGTAGGCCGCGATCCGCTCCTGGCGAAGCCGTTCCTCGCACGCGGTTTTCTCCGTCCGGCGGGCGGTGAGCCGGGCGAACAGGTACGTCAGGCTCGACCCGGCCAGCGTTCCGCAGACCGCGATGATGCTGGTCAGTACTCCGTTCACGGCGTGTAGAGCGCGCCCAGGAACTCGAGCAGCAGCCGCTCCCGCAACGGCACCGGTGCCGTGGCGAGGAGGGCGTTGATCGGCGCCATCCGCTCCGGCAGCCCCGCACCGGAACCGAGGCCCGCCGCGGCGAGCAGGCCCGCGAACTGCTCGGACGTCAGCGTGTCCGGGTCGAGGGCCGCCACGAACTCCGCCACCGCGGGGTCGACGACCACCGGGCCGGCCGCGCGGGCCGCGTCCAGCGACGCCGCGAGGTCGGTGAGGAACTCCTTCTCGCTGCCGTGGTTGGCCGCCGTCACGGTCAGGTGCAGGTTCGCCGGGGACGACAGGTGCGCGAACTGCGGCTGGACGTACCAGCCGCGGGCCTTCATCTCGTCCGCCACCGTGAACAGGTCGAAGCCGTCGTCGCCGGTGAACGCGAGCAACGTCGAGACCGGGTCGCCGAGCACGTGCAGGCCGGGCAGTTCTTCGATGCCCGACCGGATGCGCGCGGTCGCCTCGCGCGCGGCGGACGCCAGCTTGAGGTAGCCCTCGGGACCGAGGTGGTGCACCACAGCCCACGCCGCGGCGAGCGGGCCGCCGGAGCGGGTGCTCTGGATCGTCGTGTTGAGCATCGTGTAGCCCGGCCAGGCCGCGCTCGCGAAGTAGTGCGTGCGCCGCAGCTCCGCCGAGGCGTGCAGCAGCACCGACGTCCCCTTGGGACAGTAGGCGTACTTGTGCAGGTCCACCGAGATGCTCGTGACGCCGGGGACGCGGAAGCCGAACGGCGGGACGTCCGCGCCGAGCCGGGCGAAGTACGGCAGCACCCAGCCGCCGATGCAGGCGTCGACGTGCATCCGGACGCCGCGCTCGAACGCCGCCGCCGCGATTTCCGAAATCGGGTCGAGCACGCCGTGGGCGTACGAGGGCGCGCTCGCGACGACCAGGACCGTCGAGTCGTCGATCGCCGCGGCCATCGCCGCCGGGTCGGCGCGGAAGGTCACCGGGTCGACCGGGACATCGATCCGCCGCAGCCCGAACAGGTGGGCCGCCTTGTGGAACGCCGCGTGCGCGGTCGTCGGCAGCACCAGGGACGGCGAAGCGATGTCCGGCCGCGCGTCCCGGGCGGCGAGCACGGCCAGCAGGCACGACTCCGTGCCGCCGGACGTCACCGAGCCGGCCACGCCCGGGACGTCGCCGAGCAGCGCGCAAGCCGCCGCGACGAGGTCGTTCTCCATGCGCAGCAGGCTCGGGAACGCCGTCGGGTCAAGGCCGTTGGCCGACGAGGCGAGCGCGTGCGCCGCCGCGCCCAGGGAGTCCACTTCGGACAGGCCGCTGTCGTAGACGTAGGCCAGGGTCCGGCCACCGTGCGTCGGCAGGTCGCCCGCGCGCAGCTGCCGGAGCCGGTCGAGGACCTCCTCAGGCGAGTTCATGGCGCGGCTCCAGCACCTTGCGCCGCAGCAGCGGCAGGGCCAGCGCGATCAGCACGCCCGGGATGATCGACGAGCCGACGAGGATCGCCACGATCGCGCTGTGCGGCTGGAAGGCGGTGGCGTCCGTGCTGGAGACGTACCCGCCGAACTCCAGGATGAGCGCCCAGAGCCCGCCGCCGAAGGCCAGCCCGAGCGTCTCCCCCGCCGTCCACACCCCCGCCGCGATCCCCGCGCGGGTCTGCCCGGTGCGCTCCTCCTCGGCGGTGATCAGGTCCGGCAGGATGGCCAGCGGGAACACCGAAATCCCCGCGTAGCCGACCCCGCAGAGCGCCACGAAGACGAACGAGACGACCAGCGGGATCGACTGGGCGAACACCAGCCCCAGCAGGCCGACCGCGAACGCCGCGGTGGCCAGGCGGAAGCCGTTGAGCTTGCCGACGCGGTCGCCCAGGCGCGGCCACAGCGGCATGGTGACCAGCGCCGGGCCGACGAAGATGACGAACAGGATCGTGCCGTAGCCGTCGTGGCCGAGGATGCGCTGGGCGAAGAACGGGATCGCGGCGAGCACGGTGCCGATGCCCAGCGCCTGGATGAAGTACGTGCCGAGCAGCCAGCGGAACGGCCGCCAGCCGGCGAGCGTGCCGACGAGCTCCTTCAGGCTCACGGTGTTCGGCCGCAGCGAGCCGACCGGCGCGTCCTTCAGGCCGAAGTAGACCAGCAGGGTCGCGGCCAGCACGATCAGCCCGATCACGACGGCCATGACGCGGTAGCCGGCGACCCCGGCGATCGCCGCGGTGATCGCCGGGGCGCCCCCGCCGCAGATCAGGATCGTCACGGCCAGCACCCCGATGCGGACGCTGGTGAGCTTCGTGCGCTCGGTCGCCGACTCGGTCAGCTCGGCGGGCAGCGCGTTGAACGGCACCTGGAACAGCGCGTAGGCCGTGGCGCAGGCGGCGAACGTGATCGCCACGTACAGCGCGTCCGGCAGCGGGCCGCCGAAGCCGGGGTGGGCGAACATCGCCGCGAACAGGATCGCCACGCCGATGCCGCCGATCAGCAGGAAGCGGCGGCGGCTGCCGGTCTTGATCAGGTCGGCGTCGGACAGCCGGCCCGCCACGGGGTTGAACAGCACGTCCCAGGCCTTGGGCACGAACACGATGGCGGCGGCCCAGCCGGCAGGCACGGCCATCGTGTCGGTCAGGTACTTGACCAGGACCAGGCCGGGGACCGTGCCGAAGGACCCGGTGACGAAGGAGCCGAGCGAATAGCGGAACCTCGTCCGGCCGGACAGCGTCGCCATGGTCCTCCTCGAATGGCTCACCGGGTGCCCGCATGAGTATTCGATCTCGGCGGGCACCCGGTAGGGGTCGGGGGGAATCGTGCCATCGTCGTGACCTGGCGCACGGGGCGACCCGCCGGTCAGCCCAAGGCGCGGGCGATCTTCTCCAGCGTCGCGGCGTCCCCGCGCAGGAGCAGCTGGGTGACGACGGTGTCCTCCCAGGCCTTGAGCTCTTCGCGGATCTTCTCCGGCGGCCCGATCAGGGAGGTGTCCTCCACCAGCGACGTCGGGATCGCCGCGGCCGCCTCCGCCTTGCGGCCGGCGAGGAAGAGCTCCTGGACCTCGTCGGCGACGTCGCCGTAACCCAGCCGCGCGTACACGTCGTGGTGGAAGTTGACGCTCTTGGCGCCCATCCCGCCGATGTACAACGCCAGCGACGGCTTGATCCAGCTCGCCGCCTCCTCGACGTCGTCGTGCACGATCACCGGCAGCGAGCACGGCACCTCGAAGGTGTCGAACGTGTGCCGGGCACCCGGCCGCGAGAAGCCTTCTTCGAGCGCGGCCTTGTAGAAGTCGTTGCTCTTGGGCGAGAAGAACAGCGGCAGCCAGCCGTCGGCGATCTCGGCCGCGAGGGCCACGTTCTTGGGGCCTTCGGCGGCGAGGTGGATCGGGATGTCCTTGCGCAGCGGGTGGACGGTCGGCTTCAGCGGCTTGCCGAGGCCGGCGCCGCCCTGGTAGGGCAGCTGGAAGTGCTCGCCGTCGAGGGTCACCGGTGCCTCGCGGGCGAGCACCTGGCGGACGATGTCGATGTACTCGCGCGTGCGGGCCAGTGGCTTCGGGTACGGCTGGCCGTACCAGCCCTCGACGACCTGGGGGCCGGACGCGCCGAGCCCGAGCACCATCCGGCCGCCGGAGAGGTGGTCGAGGGTCAGCGCGCTCATCGCCGTCGCGGTCGGGGTCCTGGCGGCCATCTGGACGATGTTCGTACCCAGCCGGATGCGGCTGGTGGAAGCGCCGTACCAGGCCAGCGGCGTGAAGGCGTCCGAGCCGTACGCCTCCGCCGTCCACACCGAGTCGAAGCCGAGCGCCTCGGCCTTGAGGACGGCTTCCAGCGCACCCGGGGTCGGGCCGCTCTGCCAGTACCCGACGTGGAATCCCAGCTTCACGAATGCCTCCTAAGTGTTTCGACGGACGTTCGGCGCGTAGTGCTCGGGCTTGCCCCGCTCCGGCAGCGGCGGCAGGTTCCTGGGTGGAGTCTCGACCAAGGGCGCGTCCGGAGCCACCTCGCCGCGGACCCGGCGCCAGCCGGCGCGCGCTCGCGGGTGGTAGCGGCGGTCGTGCGGAACGAGCTTGAACACGGCGTTGACGAGCTTCCCGAAGCGCCGGTGCCGGCGCGCGTCGCGTTCGGTCCAGCGGAAGCCGAGCAGGTCGCGGATCTCGCGGTCGTACAGGCCGATCGTGAGCCACACGAAGTGGCGCGCGATCACCCCCCGGACCGGCCGCCACAGCGCGTCCGGCAGCCAGGGCAGGAAGGGCGGCTTGCCGAGGCCGCGGATGTCGAGGACGTCCCGGGTGGCCTTGTTGTCCTCGAGGACGTCGGTGCACATGTGCTTCCAGTACCGCTGGAAGTCCTCCCAGCTCTCCGGCACCGGCCGCATGCTCATGTCGTACATCCGCCACCAGCGGACGTGCTCGTCGAACAGCTGCCGCTTTTCGGCTTCGCCGATGCCGCCCATGAAGTGGCCGGCGATGAGGATGGTGCTGACGAAGAAGGTCGCGTGGGCCCAGTAGTAGGTGTCCGGGTCGAGCGCGTGGTAGCGACGGCCCCGGGCGTCGACGCCCTTGATGCGGTCGTGGTAGCCGCGGACTTCGAGGGCGGTCGCGTGGGCGCGCGGGCCGTCGTAGACCACGCCGCCGATCGGGTAGAGCGAGCGGAACAGCCGCTGCCAGCGCTCTTCGAAGAACCGCGAGTGCTGCTCGACGCCGGCGCCGAGGCCGGGGTGCATGTTCTGCATGGACCCGGCCCAGAGGCCGATCAGCAGGCCGCGCCAGTCGCCGAAGTACTTCCAGGTCAGCGAGTCCGGCCCCAGCGGCTCGGGTGTCATCGGCGCACTCCTCGTCGAGTCCTGAACTGACTACGGCTGTTGTCAGGCTAGGATCTGACAACAGTTGTAGTCAACCGAGGAGCTGTGATGCCGGGCCGGACCTGGGCGGGCACGACGCTGGACGACCGGAAGGCGCTCCGGCGCGACCGGCTGGTGGCCGCCGGCCTGGAACTGCTGGGCACCGAGGGATCGGCCGGGACGAGCGTCCGCGCGGTCTGCCGGCACGCGAAGCTCACCGAGCGCTACTTCTACGAGAGCTTCGCCGACCGCGAAGAACTCGTCGCGGCCGTGTACGAGCACGTCGGCGAAGAGGCGCGGCAGGCGCTCGTCGACGCCGTGCGGGACGCCCCGACGCCGGTGTCGCGGGCGGAGAACGCGGTGCGGGCGTTCGTCGAGCTGATCGTGGACGACCCCCGCAAGGGCCGGGTCCTGCTGCTCGCGCCGCTGACCGACCCCGCGCTGACCCGCCGCGGCCTGCACCTGCTGCCGGTGTTCGCCGCACTGGTCGGCGAGCAGCTGTCCCACGGCGACGAGACCGAACGCCGGATGGTCGCCGTCGGGCTGGTCGGCGCGCTGAGCAACGTCTTCATCGCCTACCTCGACGGGTCGCTGAAGGTCTCGCGCGAACGGCTCGTCGCGCACTGCGTGAAGCTCGTCCTCGGTGCCGACAGCCACTGAGCCCACCTCCCTTTGCTGACATTCGCCCCGCGGATCGGGCAGACTCAACCCATGCGTACCGCTGGGCGGAACGACGGCGCGAGCGGCGACGGCCTCGTCGCGACCCGGCTCGCCGCGCTCCTGGAAGCCTTCCGGCCGGGCGACGAGACCCTCGGCGTCTCCGAACTGGCCCGGCGGACCGGGCTGGCGAAGACGACCGTGCACCGGCTCGTCGGGCACCTGACCGACACCGGGCTGCTCGAACGCGAGGCCGGGGCGGTGCGGCTCGGGCTGCGGCTGTTCGAGATCGGCCAGCTGGCTTCGCCGCGGCGCGGGCTGGTGGAGGCGGCCCGGCCGTACCTGGCCGACCTGCGCGAGGCCACCCGCAACACGGTCCACCTCGCCATCCTCGAAGGCACCGAAGTGGTGTACCTGGACGTGCTGCGCGGCCCGGACGCGCCGACGCTGCCCTCGCGCATCGGCGGCCGGTTCCCCGCGCACGCCACCGGCGTCGGCAAGGCGATCCTCGCGTTCTCGCCGGAACCGGTGGTGAACCAGGTGATCGACGCCGGGCTGCCGCGGATGAGCGCGCGGACGATCACCGCACCGGGCCTGCTGCGGCGGCAGCTCACCCGGGTCCGGGAAGACGGGATCGCCTTGGAGCGCGAGGAATCCGGCGTCGGCGTGGTGTGCGCGGCGAGCCCGCTGCTCGACGCCCGCGGTGTCGCGGTGGCGGCGGTGTCGATTTCCGGCTGGGCCAACCGGATGCGGACCGAACGGGTCGCCCCGGCCGTCCGTACGGTGGCGCTGGCGTTGACCCGGACGCTCTCCGGATCCACTGCGGACAGTCGACGATAACCTCGCCGGGCCACGGCTTTCCGGCGATCGGCGGGCCTCCGCCGTCCCGGATCGGAGCGGTCGCCGCCGCCCGCTACGATCCGTGCAATGGTCCAGCACCGCCCGGTCTCCGCCGCGCAGCGGTTGCTGTCGCTCGACATCGTCCTGGCGTTGCTGGGGCTGGCCGGCGGCCTGCGCGTGCTCTACCTGGCCGCGCCCGGCCCGGCCCTGCCCACGGAGGCGGCGACCGTCGCCCACGCTTACGCCCTCGGCAACCTGACGACGTTCGCCGACGCGGGCGGAGCGGGGGTGAGCCCGTTCGGCTGGCTGCAGCTGGCGGCGGCCACGATGGTCTCGGACGCGTTCGGCCGCTCGGCCACGGCGCTGGCCGCGGTGCGGGAGACGGTGCTGGTCGCCGCGCTGGTGGCGGCGGTGCTGTCGTGGATCCTGGCGCGGCGGCTGGGCCTGACGCGCTGGGCCGCCGCGGCGGCGGTGCTGTTGGTGGCGGCGTCCCCGCTGGCGCTGGGGCTGCAGCGGCTGGTGGTCGTGGAGCACCTGGCGGCGGCGTGGGCACTGGGGGCGCTGGCCCTGATCACCCGTCGGCGCGCCCGCATCCGCCACGACATCGCGGCGTCGGCGTGCCTGCTGGCGGCGGTGCTGACGTCTCCGCTGGCGCTGTTCTTCCTGCCGGCGGCGGGCTGGTTGCTGGTACGCCGGGCCCCGGTCCGGGCGGCGTTGGTGGTGGTGCTGCTGAACCTGGGCCTGGGCATCGCGTTCGGCCCGGCGGCGGGGGTGTTGCGGCCCCACCTGGCGGCGGCGACCCCGCCGACGGTGACGGACTGGGCGGCATTGGACCCGGCGTGGGTGGTGTTGTCGGTACTCGGCTTGGTGGTGGCGCCGGCGGTGAAGGCGGTCCGGCCGCTGGCGGCAACGGGGCTTTTGCTCGCGGCGACGTTGCTCGTGCCGGGGGTGCCGGCCACGGCCGTGCTGGCGTTGCTGGTGCCGGTGACACCGCTGTTGCTGGCGGGGATCGCGCAGGCGACGGCCCGCCATCGGGTGCCTGGTGGGCTCGAAAGCAAGCCTGCTTCCGCCCTCCCCCGGGCCGCCGACACAACTGCCCGCCTTGCGTCCACAAAGGACACGAACCACGGTCCCCGGACCGGAGCCCGTCACAGCCGCCGGATCGTGGTCGGGGCCGCCGCCGTCGTCGTCGCCGCGCTTGCCGTCAGCTGGAGCTCCGGCTACCCCGGTCTCCACCCCTCCGTCGCCCGGGGCGGCCCGCTCGCCGCCGCCCGGGACTGGTTGCACGCCAACGCCTCCGGCTCCCGGCTGCTCGTCGATGACGCAGCCTGGGCCGAGCTCGCCAACTCCGGCTGGCCCACCGGCATGCTCGCCCCGCCCGCCGCCTGCTCGGTCGCCTGCCCGCCCGCCGAATGGGCCGTCTTCGGCAGCGGTGAAACCGCCCTCCGCACCCACTACCCCGCCCTGGACGGTGCCTTCGCCGGCGCCGGCCCCACCGCCGTCTTCGGGGCCGGGGACACGCGGGTCACCGTCTGGCGGCTCGGGCTGCCCCCGGCCGATCCCGCCGCGCCACCCGAAGCCCCGGCCCGGGCGCACGCCGGGGCCGCACTGGCCGCGTCGGCGCGGGTCAGCCCGTCGCCCGCGGCCGCCGCCGTGTTGCGGGACGGCTGCGCCGATCCGCGGCTCATCTCCACCATCGCCGCGCTCGCCGCCATCCAGCCCGTCGGCATCGCCGCCTTCCCCGAGGTCGCCGGCGAGGACGCCGCCGGCCAGCCGCGCCGGCGCGTCCTGCTCACCGGCGGCGAAGACGGCACCACGGCCTTCTACACCGGCCAGCGCGACCTCTTCCGCCCGGCCTCGGTCGTCCGCACCGCCGACGGCGTCCTCGTCACGTACCCGCTGTTCGCCCCACCCGGGCTCCTCCCGCTGACGCGGTAGCTCCCGGCTACAACGCCGAAACGTTCCGCTCCGGGTGCGACGGCCGCCGCAACGCCGGGACGTCGGCCAGCAGGCCGCGCCGGGCCAGCTCCGGCCGCACCCCGTCCCCGAACCAGTACGCCTCCTCCAGGTGCGGGTAGCCCGACAGCACGAACTCGCTCACGCCGACGCTGTGGTACTCCTCGATCAGATCGGCGACCTCCTCGTGGCTGCCGACCAGCGCGGTCCCCGCCCCGCCGCGCACCAGGCCGACGCCCGCCCACAGGTTGGGGTGGATCTCCAGCGCACGGACCCCGTCGCCGTACCGGCCGCCGTGCAGCGCGACCATCCGCTGCTGCCCCACCGACTCGCTCGCGGCCAGCTGCGCCTGGGCCTTCGCGACCTGCTCCGGGCTCAGCGCGTCGAGCAGCTTCTGCGCCTCCGCCCACGCCTCGGCCGAGGTGTCCCGCGAGATCGTGTGCAGCCGGACGCCGAACCGGATCGGCCGGTCGCCTGCCAGCTCGCGGACGCGGCCGATCTTCTCCGCGACCTGCGCGGGCGGTTCGCCCCAAGTCAGGTAGACGTCGGCGTGCCGGGCGGCAACCGGCAGCGCGGCCGGTGACGAGCCGCCGAAGTAGATCGGCGGCACCGGGTCCGGCGCGGCCAGCGTCGTCGCGCCTTCGACGCGCAGGTGCTCGCCTTCGAAGCTGAACGGCTCACCGGACCAGACACCGCGCACGATGGTGAGGAACTCGTCCGTGCGGGCGTACCGGGCGTCGTGGTCGTGCCAGTCGCCGAAGCGGCGCTGCTCCACCGCGTCGCCGCCGGTGACGATGTTGAGCAGCACGCGGCCGCCGGAAAGCCGCTGGAACGTGCCCGCCATCTGCGCGGCGAGCGTCGGCGAAATGACCCCGGGGCGGAAGGCGACCAGGAACTTCAGCCGGCTCGTCTCCCGGATCAGCGCGGCGGTGGTGAGCCACGCGTCCTCGCACCAGGTGCCGGTCGGGGTCAGGACGCCTTCGAAACCCTGCCGCTCGGCCGCGCGGGCGACCTGGGCCAGGTAGTCCAGGTCCGGGTCGCGCTGGGCGGCCGGGCCGGCGGAGCGGTTGGCGTGGAAGCGTTCCACGATCGTGCGGCCGTCGCCGCTGGTGGGCAGGAACCAGTGCAGCCTGATGCTCATCCGTTGCTCCTCGCCTGGTCCAGGTCGGGACCGTACCGCCGGTCGACGAAGGCGGCGAAGTCCACCTTCCCCGGCAAAGTCTTCTCGTCGGTGAAGGCGTCCGCGAGCTGCTGTTCGGACGCGACCACGGAGTCGTCCAGCACGATCGGCTGGTCGCGGCCCGCGTCGACGGCCTTCTGCGCGACTTCGACCTTCAGCCCGGTCTCCTTGGCCCACGCCTGCGCCCACGCGTCGCGGTGGGTGTCGGCCCACTTCTGCGCCTTGACCACGCGCACCGCGAAGTCGCGCAGCGCGGAGTTCTTGCCGGGATCGCCGAGCGCGGCCGTGCCCGCGGTCAGGAAGGCCAGGCCGTTCGACGCGCCCCGGCCGTCGGCCAGCACGCGCGCGTGGGCTTCGAGCTGCGCCTGCGCGGTGTAGGGGTCCCAGATCGCCCACGCGTCGATGGTGTGCTGGGTGAACGCGGCGTAAGCCTCGGACGGCTGGAGGAAGCTCAGCTTGACGTCCTTTGTGGACAAGCCGTTGTTGTGCAGCGTGTTCAGCAGCTGCCCGTGCGCCGAGCTGCCCTTGGCCACGCCGATCGTCTTGCCCTTCAGGGAGGCGGCGTTCTGCAGCGGCGAGTCCGGCGGGACGAGGATGGCTTCCCGCTCGACGTTGCTGCGCGCCACGCTGATCACCTTGATCTTCGCCTTCGCGGCGGCCGCGAAGATCGGCGGCGTGTTGCCGACGCGCCCGGCGTCGATCGCGCCGGCCGAGGCGGCCTCCAGCAGCGGCGGGCCGGAGGTGAACGTCGCCCACTCGATCTTGTACGGCGTCCCCTGCAGCAGGTTCGCCGCGATGAGCAGGGACTTCACCCCGCCCTTCTGGTCGCCCACCTTGAGCGTCACCTTCGCCAGGTCCGCCGCGCCGACCGTGGCCGGCACGGCGGCCGGGCCGTCGCCGCCCGCCGTCCCGCACGCGGACACCACGAGTGCCGCCGCGACGGCCAGTATTCCCTTACACCACAACATCTTCGGTCACTCCCAGGTCGGCCAGCACGCGCCGGCGGAGGTCGTCGTGGTCGGCGGCGTCGCGGGGCCGGTGCTCGGCCACGATCCGCCCGTCGTCGAGCACCAGGACGCGGTCGGCCAGCCGGAGGGCCTCGTCGACGTCGTGGGTCACCAGCAGCACGCCCGGCCGGTGCCGCCGCCAGAGGTCCTGCACGAGGCCGTGCATGGAGATCCGGGTGAGCGCGTCCAGTGCGCCGAACGGCTCGTCGAGCAGCAGCAGGCCGGGTTCGCGCACCAGCGCGCGAGCCAGCGAAACGCGCTGGGCCTCACCGCCGGACAGCGTGAGCGGCCAGTCGTCGGCGTGCTCGGTGAGGTGCACCTCGGCCAGTGCTTTTTCGGCCAGCGCCCGGTTGCGGGACTTGGACACGCCGTCCTGGCGCAGGCCGAGGACGACATTGCGCCAGACCTTCCGCCACGGCAGCAGTCTCGGCTGCTGGAACGCGACCGAAACCGTCGCGGTGACTTCCGCGCGGCCTTCGACGTCGGAATCCAGCCCGGCGAGCACGCGCAGCAGCGTCGACTTGCCGGACCCGCTGCGGCCGAGCAGGGCGACGAATTCGCCGTGCCCGACGGTCAGGTCGAGGTGGGACAGCACGGTCCGGTCGCCGAACCGCTTGGTGAGGCCACGGACCTCGGCTACCGGGTTCGCCACCGCAGTACCCTCCGTTCGAGCAGCCGGACCAGCGCGTCGGTGACCAGGCCGAGCAGCGCGTACAGGACCAGTCCGACGACCACGACGTCGGTGCGGAGGAATTCCCGCGCGTTGTTGATCAGGTAGCCGACGCCGGCGTCGGCGTTGACCGTCTCGCCGACGATCAGCGCGAGCCAGGCCAGGCCGAGCGACTGCCGCAACCCGACCAGCGCCTGCGGCAACGCGCCGGGCAGGACCACGTGCCAAAGCCGCTCCGCGCGGCTGAACCCGAGCGCCCGTGACGCTTCGACCAGCGCCGGGTCGGCGCCGCGGATTCCCGAGTGGACGTTGAGGTAGAGCGGGAAGGCCACGCCGAGCGCGACCAGCACGATCTTGGTCTCTTCGCCGATGCCGAACCACAGGATGAACAGCGGGATCAGGCCGAGGAACGGCAGCGTCCGCAGCATCTGCACCGGCGGGTCGACCAGGGCTTCGCCCCAGCGGGACAGCCCGGACACGATGCCGAGCAGGACACCGGCGAGCGCGCCGAGGGCGAAGCCGGCACCGACCCGGCCGAGGGACACCGCGAAGGCGGCACCGAGTTCCCCGCTGCGGGCGGACTCGATGCCGGCCTGCACGACCGTCCACGGTGCACTGAGCTTGTCCGGCGGCAGGACACCGGTGGCGCTGGCGAGCTGCCAGGCGGCCAGCAGCACCACCGGGCTGATCCAGCGCCGCAGATCAAGCCGCCTGCCGGCCTTGCGCGGCGGCTCGGCGGCGCGTTTCCGGGCATGCGCGAGCACGCCCGTGGTGGAAATCGACACGGATTTCTCCCGGGGACGGGGGGTTTCTCGATTGCGTGGCCCCGACCATCCGGGGAGTGGGACACCAAGTCAATCGGTGCCCACTCCGTGAACACCCCGTGTTTCACCCCGTGGAACGACTTGGCTCAGCCGCCGAACATGACCTTCCATTCGTCCAGCGACCGGGGCCGGTAGACGAAGTTGGAGCGCTTGACCTCCGACAGCGCGGCCGACGGCTCGGCCGAGTACTGGTGCCCGGGGTAGACCACCGGGTCACCGGGCAGGCCGGCGAGCGCCTGCAGGCTGCGGTAGATCTCGTCGGCGTCACCGCCGGGGAAGTCGGTGCGGCCGCAGCCTTCCAGGAAGAGCGTGTCGCCGGAGACGAGCTTGTCCTCGACCAGGAAGCACTGGCTGCCGGGGGTGTGCCCGGGCGTGTGCAGCAGCCGGATCGGGATGGCGCCGACCTCGAGCACGTCGTCGTGGTCGTGGGCGCGCAGGTCGGTGCCGGAGACGCCGGTGACCCGCTTGACCCACTCGGTCTCGGCCCCGTTGACGTGGATCGGCACCGGTTCGACGGCGAGCAGCTCGGCGATCCCGGGCAGCGAGAAGCCGAGCATCTCGCCGCCGACGTGGTCGGGGTGGTGGTGGGTGGCCAGCACCCCGGTGAGCCGCATGCCGTCCTGCGCCAGGACGTCGAGGAGATCCCGCACGGCGTAGGCGGGGTCGACGATGACGGCCTCGGAGGTCTCGCGGTCGCCGATCAGGTAGGCGAAGTTCACCATCTGCGTCGCGACGGGATCCCCGACGGCGAAGTCACGCCCGGCGAGCAGCTGCCGGAAGTAGAGCCGATCAGTCATGCCGGACACCCTACGGTCCGCTCCGCCCCGGTGCGGCGGCCCGGGTGAGGGCGGCCAGGACGGCGGCCACCGCGGGCGGGTCCGGCGGGTCGCCGTAGGTGGCCGCGTGGATGCGGCGGTGGACGCCCGGGAGTTCGGTCGCGTGAATGCCGGGATGGCGATGTGCTTCCAGTGCGAGCCCGGGCAGGGTCGCGACACCGAGGCCGGCGGCGACCAGGGACTGCACGACGACCATGTCGTCACTGGACGAGCCGAGCCGCGGACGGAAACCCGCTCCCGCGCAGATGGCGGTCAGCTCCGCGCGGCACCGGGGGCAGCCGCCGATCCAGGCCGAGTCGCGGTGGTCGGCCGGGCTTTCCCCCGGCCGGCGGCTGATCAGGTGGATCGGGTCGTCGGCGAGGTGGCGGAAGCGGAATCCGTCCTCCTCGAGCGGGGCGCCGGCGTGCTGGAAGACGAGGGCGGCGTCGAGTTCGCCGCTGCGCAGCATGGCCAGCGCTTCGACGGGATGCCGGTCGACCAGGGTCAGCTCGAGGCCGGGGTGCGCCTCCGCCAGCGACGCGACCGCTCTCGGCACGAGGGTGCTCAGCGTCGACGCGTTGGCGCCCAGCCGGACGCGCCCGGCTCGCAGGCCGACCTGCGCGGCCAGCTCTTCGGCCGCCGCGTCCACGCGTCCGGCGATTTCGGCGGCGCGGTCGGCCAGCAGGCGGCCTTCCGGTGTCAGCCGGATCCCGCGCCCGGCCCGCTGCACGAGCCGGGCGCCGGTGGCCGCTTCCAGGCGGGCCAGGTGGTGGCTCACCGACGGCTGCGAATAGTGGAGTTCGCGGGCCGCTTCGGTCACCGAACCGTGCCGGGCCACCGCGGCCAGGACCTTGAGCTGGACCAGGTTCAGCATTCATCAAACTTATCAATGGGTTGTCGGCTCAATTGACATTGGACGTCATGGGATGTCCCGGCCATCCTGATTCCGGAGCAGCTCGACCCAGGAGGACACGGACATGACCGGCAAGGTGACCTGCGACCTCACGATCACCCTCGACGGGTACGCGGCCGGACACCACCAGAGCGAGCAGCGCCCGTTCGGCGACGACGGCGGCGACGGCTGGGGCGACAAGCTGCACGCCTGGTACGGCGAGGGCCGCGACGAGCACGCGAGCGAGTTCGACCGGATGCTGACGGCCAAGGCGTTCATCATGGGACGCAACATGTTCGGCCCGGTCCGTGGCGAGTGGGATCGGCCGTGGACGGGCTGGTGGGGCGACAACCCGCCCTACCACGGCCCGGTCTTCGTGCTCACCCACCACGCTCGCGAGCCGCAGCCGATGGCGGGCGGCACCACGTTCCACTTCGTCACCGACGGCATCGAGGCCGCGATGGCCCGCGCCCGCGAGGCGGCGGGCGACGACGGGATCTCCGTCCACGGCGGACCGACCACCGTGAACCAGTACCTCGCCGCGGGCCTGGTCGACGAGCTCCGGCTGCACGTCGCGCCGTACACGCTCGGCGACGGCGTCCGGTTGTTCGACGGCGTGCCGCCGCTGAACCTCGAGCAGGTGGACAGCCGGGCGACCACCTCGGTCACGCACCTTCGCTATCGCGTCCTCCGCTGAGTCCGGCCCACTGGTGGACGCTCCCCCGGTGCAGGGCGGCGTAGGCCCGGTCCCTGAGGACGTTCGCCTCCCGATCGGACAACGTCCGGTCCAGGGGCCGGAGCACCAGGCGGACCAGCAGGTTCTTCTGGTCCGGAGTCGCGCCGAGCCGGGCTCGCGCCTGCGCCGGCAGCCGGGCGTACGAGGTCTCCTGCCGGATCTCGACCGACTCGACGACGTCGGCTTCGTCGCCGAGCGCGTCGCGGACGCGGTCGCCGAGGTCTTCGGCGCGGTCGCCGGCCGGCACCGCGATCGACAGGTCGCGGCGCACCGGCGGCAGTGCGGAGACGGGCCGGTAGGGCGTGAGGTCCGTCAGCTGGCCGGCCACGGCCGGCTCGGTGGAGCGCAGCAGCCGGATGTCCGGGATGCCCTTGCGCAGCATGACCATCCGGTCGAGGCCCATGCCGAGCGCCAGGCCGGACCAGCCGTCGTCGAGCCCCGCCCGCGCGAGGACGCCCGGGGCGGCGAGGCCGCACTCGGCGACCTCGACCCAGCGCCCGTCGTGTTCGACGTCGAGCTGCGCACCGTCCACTGTGTACGGATGACGGCGGGGTTCGAGCCGCCACCGCCGGTCCGGCACGAGGGCGGCGACCATCTCCTCGAGGTCGGCCGGGGTGACGCTCCCGCGGACGATCCGCCAGAGGTCGAGCTGGTGCGGGGTGCCGCTGTGCAGCCGGTCGATGCTGTCCCGCCGGTAGACGACGCCCGGGCAGACGAGCAGGACGTCGTCTTCCGGGTCCGCGGCGAGGCTTCGCAGTGCCGCGGGGACGAGGGCGGTGGAGTGGCTGCGCAGGACGTGCCGGTCGTCGACGTACCGGGTGTAGCGGGCGTCGCGCGTGACGTCGGCGGGGTCGTAGCCGAGGTTGTCGTAGTTGTCGGCCACGGTGACGATGCGGTCGCCCGGCCACCGCCGGACGATGCACGGCCAGCGGCCGGTGAGCGCCTCGACGGCTTGGTCGACGACGAGCTGGACAGCGTGCGCCCCGGCGGCCGGATCGGTGAGGTCGCGGACGGCGAGGTCACGGGCGAGCTGAGCAGGGGTGAGTGTTGCGGGCATGGCGGAATCTCCGGGCTCGGGTGGGGTTTCGGGGGCGGTTCCCCCCTGGCCCGGGCGGCCCGGCGAAGGTTCAGGCGGACATGGCGCCGGGACCCCGCTGGCGCCCGGAACGGGCCAGGGGGCCGGTAAATCGGCGGTACTCCGCGACGACGGCCACGGATCCAGGATAACGGCGCTTGTCACCCGTATTTCCGCCGAAACCTCTCCTTCCCCCTCCCGAGCCCACCCGCCGCCACCGCCTCACCGGTCCGTCACTCGCCCACCTCCCCGTCCGCCAGCTCCCGCAGCACGTCCAGATGCCCCACGTGCCGCGCCGTCTCCTGCACGACGTGCGTCACCACCCAGCGGACCGTGAACTCCGACCGCCGCCGCGTGCGGTCATCGGGGCCGAGGCCGCGCAAAGCCTTCTCCACCCGCCCCCACTCCGCCTTGTACGCCGCCACCACCGAGGCCGGGGTGTCCTCCGGCCCCACGTCCCAGCTCGGGTCCGGGCTCCCCGCCCACAGCGATGGCAGGTCCGCGCCGCCCGCCTCGATCGACAGCCACCAGCGCTCCACCGCCGTCAGGTGCTTCACCACCCCCAGTGCGCTCATCCTCGGCGATGACGGCAACGGTGTCGCCGACGCCTGCGGCAACGACAGCCCGGCCAGCTTGTTCACCGCCGTGGCGCGCAGGAACTGCAGGAAATCCAGCAGGAGACGCAGCTCGTCACCCGCCAGCGGCGCGGGCCACTGGCGGTGCGTCTTCGAACTCGTGTTCGACATGGCCGCACCGTACCGCACCGGTCCGACAAAACCGCGGCCAATAGAGTGGCCGGCATGTGGTGGGGACTGCTCTGCGCCTTGGGCGCCGCATGCGCGTACGGCGTGGCTTCGGTGATGCAGTCGGTCGCCGCGCGGGCCACGGACACCGGCACCGAGGGGGTCGACCCGAAACTGCTGGTCCGGGTGCTCGGCCAGGGGAAGTTCGTGCTCGGCCTGCTGCTGGACGTCCTCGGGTTCGTCGCCCAGATCGCCGCCCTGCACGTCCTGCCGCTGTTCGTCGTCCAGGCCGCCCTGGCCGCCAGTCTCGCCGTCACCGCCGTCGCCGCGCGGTTCCTCGGGGTGCGGCTCGGCACGAGGGAATGGGTCGCCGTCGGTGTCGTGTGCGCCGGGCTCGCGCTGCTGGGCGCCGCCGCCGAAAGCGAAGGCTCGGACCCCGTCGGGCTCGGGTTCCGGCTGGTGCTCGCCGGGGCGGTCGCCGTGCTCGGCGTGGCCGGGATCGTCGCCGGCAAGGCGAGCCGGCGGGTCCGGACGCCGGCGCTCGGGCTCGTCGCCGGGCTGTGCTTCGGGGTCGTCGCCATCGCCGGGCGGATCATCCCCAGCCTCGCGCCGCTGGACCTGCTCACCGACCTGGCGACCTACCTCGTCGCGATCGCCGGCGGGATGGCCATGCTCTTCTACGCGACGGCGTTGCAACGCGGCAGCGTCACGACCTCGACGGCGATGATGGTGCTCGGCGAGACGATCTTCCCGTCACTGGTCGGCGTGCTCGTCCTCGGCGACCGCACCCGCCCCGGCTTCGCACTGGTCGCCGTCGCCGGGTTCACCCTCGCCGTCCTCGCCGCACTCGCCTTGGCCCGCTTCGGCGAACCGGCGACCGAGCCGCGATCCGAGACGAAGCCGACCGTCTTCCCGTAATTCCTTTACTTAGACTAGCCTTACCTATCTCAGCTCTGGAGAGGGAGGCGCGGGTGAGCACGACGGGACGGCAGGTCCTCCGCCGGTCGATCGCCGGGCAACGACGACCGGTGGCGCTGGCGGCGCTGCTGACCGCGAGCCACCAAGGCGGCGAAGCACTGGTCCCGGTGGTGATCGGCGTGGTGATCGACCAGGCCGTCGCAGGCGGCTCGGTGGGCACCCTGCTGCTCTGGCTGGTGGTGCTGGGCGCGCTCTTCGCCGTGCTGTCGACCAGTTACCGCCTCGGCGCCCGGTTCGGGGAACGCGCCGCCGAGCGCGCGGCCCACGACCTGCGCCTCGACGTCGGACGCCGCGTGCTGCACCCCGGCGGCGTGGCCGACTCCGGCACCCTCGCCGGCGAGCTGGTGAGCATCGGGACGTCGGACGCCAAGCGCGTCGGCACGGTCAACGGCGTGCTCCCCTTCGGCGTCGCGGGCCTGGCCGGACTGCTGGTCAGCGCCGTCGCCCTGCTGGCCATGTCGCTGCCGCTCGGCCTGCTCGTGCTGCTCGGCACGCCGCCGATGCTGTACCTGGCGCACCTGATCGGCAAGCCCCTCGAGCGCCGCAGCGAGGCCGAGCAGGAGCGCTCCGCGTTCGCCTCCGGCGTCGCCACCGACCTGGTCGCCGGGCTGCGCGTCCTGAAGGGCGTCGGCGCCGAACGCGCCGCCGTCGACCGCTACCGCCGCACCAGCCGGGATTCGCTGCGCGCGACCCTGCGCGCGGCCCGCGCCCAGGCCTGGCACAACGGCGCGCTGCTGGCGCTGACCGGCATCTTCATCGCCGTCGTCGCGCTCGTCGGCGGCAACCTCGCCGCGGCGGGTGACATCAGCGTCGGCGACCTGGTCGCCGCGGTCGGGCTCGCGCAGTACCTGATCACGCCGTTCTCCCTCTTCTCCTGGGTCAACGGCGAACTCGCGCAGGGCCGGGCCTCGGCCGCGCGCATCGCGGCCGTGCTGAACGCGGCCCCGGCCGTCGGCGGCGGGGACGCGGCACTGCCGGTGCCGCCGGCCGGGCACGTCAAGCTGACCGCGGTGAGCCGCGGCGCGCTGCGGGACGTCGGGTTCGAAGCACGCCCGGGCGAGCTGCTCGGCGTGGTGGCCACCGACCCGGCGGCCGCGACGGACCTGCTGGACTGCCTGGGCCGCGCCGCCGATCCCGCGGCAGGCTCGGTGTCGGTCGACGCGGTCGACCTGTCCACTGTGGACCCGAGCCGGGTGCGCGAGGTGGTGCTGGTCGCCGCGCACGACGCCGACCTGTTCGCCGGAACGGTCGCCGAAAACCTGGCCACCGGCCCGAAAACCGCCGAGGCGATGACCGCGGCGGCCGTCGACGAGGTGGCGAGCGCACTGCCCGACGGCGTCGCGACCGCCGTCACCGAACGCGGGCGGTCGCTGTCGGGCGGGCAGCGGCAGCGGGTCGCGCTCGCCCGGGCGCTGGCCGCCGACGCGCCGGTGCTGGTGCTGCACGACCCGACGACCGCCGTCGACACGGTCACCGAGGCCCGGATCGCCGCCGGGCTCGCCGAGCTGCGGCGCGGCCGCACCACCATCCTCGTCACCACCAGCCCGGCCCTGCTGGCCGCCACCGACCGCGTCGTCCTGCTCGACGACGGGCGCGTCGCGGGCGAGGGACGGCACGCCGAGCTGGCCGGCCGTCCCGACTACCGAGCGGCGGTGCTGTCATGACCCGCGAACTCCTGCCCGTGGCCGACGGGCGGCGGATCCGCGCCGTCCTCGGCGAGCTCCTCGGCCGGGAGAAGGGGCGCGCGGCCGCCGCGTTCACGACGCTCGTCGCGGCCACCGCGATCGGGCTGCTCACCGCGCCGCTGCTCGGCCGGGTCGTCGACCTGGTCGCCACGCACCGCCCGGCCACCGACCTCGTCACGCCGATCGTGGGCCTGGTGCTCGTCGCGGTGGCGCAGGCGGTGGCGACCGCGATCGGCGTGTCGCTGGTGGCGCGGCTGGGTGAGACGATCCTGGCCGAGCTGCGTGAACGCTTCGTCGAGCGCGCCCTCGGCCTGCCGCTGGAACAACTCGAGCGCGCCGGGTCCGGCGACCTCACCGCCCGCGTGACGAACGACGTCTCGGTGGTCGCCGAAGGTGTCCGGCAGGCGCTGCCCGAGCTGGGGCGGTCGGTGCTGACGGTCGTGCTGACCCTGGGGGCGCTGGCCGTGCTGGACTGGCGGTTCCTGCTGGCGGCACTGCTGGCCGTGCCGATCCAGCTGTGGACCGTGCGCTGGTACGTGCCGCGCGCGAAGCCGTTGTACGCCGCGCAGCGCGAGGCGGTCGGGACGCAACAGCAGCAGCTGCTGGACACGATCGGCGGCGCGAAGACCGTCCGGGCGTTCCGGCTGGCGGACACCCACCTTTCGCGAGTGCGCGAGCGGTCCGATGCCGCCGTCTCGCTGGCGCTGCAGGGGATCCGCCTGGTGACGCGGTTCTACGCGCGGCTCAACCTGGCGGAGTTCGTCGGGCTGTCCGCGGTGCTGGCGCTGGGGTTCGTGCTGGTCGGCGCGGACGCGGTCACGGTCGGCGTCGCGACGGCCGCCGCCCTGTACTTCCACAGCCTGTTCGGGCCGATCACGACGGCACTGGCGCTGGTCGACGACGCGCAGGCGGCCGCGGCCAGCCTCGCGCGGCTGATCGGCGTCGCCGACCTGCCGGCCGAGGCGTCGCCCGCGCGGCCGTCGCGGCCGGTGGACGCGTCGGTGAAGACGGCGGGGATCGGGTACTCCTATGTGGACGGTCACCCGGTGCTGCGCGACGTCGACCTGGGTGTCGCGCCCGGCGAACGGGTGGCGCTGGTGGGCGCGAGCGGGGCCGGGAAGACGACGCTGGCCAAGCTGATCGCCGGCATCCACCGCCCGGACACGGGATCGGTGACGCTGGGCGGCGTGCCGCTGGAGGAACTGGGACCGGAGGCGACGCGGCGGACGGTGGGGCTGATCAGCCAGGAGGTCCACGTCTTCGCCGGCACGCTGGCCGACGACCTGCGGCTGGCCCGCCCGTCGGCCACCGACGCCGAACTGCGGGCGGCGCTCGCGAAGGTCGGGGCGCTGACGTGGGTTTCTTCGCTGCCGGACGGGCTGGCGACGGTGGTCGGCGAAGGCGGTCACCAGCTGACGGTGACGCAGGCGCAGCAGCTGGCCCTGGTCCGGCTGGTGCTGGCGGACCCGCCGATCGCGATCCTCGACGAGGCCACGGCGGAGGCGGGCAGCGCGGGCTCGAAGGTCCTGGAATCGGCGGCCGCGGCGGCCCTGGAGGGCCGGACGGCACTGGTGGTCGCCCACCGCCTCACCCAGGCGGCGGCGTCGGACCGGATCGTGGTCCTCGACGAGGGCGCGGTCGTGGAGTCCGGAACCCACGACGACCTGGTCGCCGCGGGTGGCCGGTACGCGAAGCTGTGGGAAGCGTGGTCCGGCCAACGCGCCTGATGCCACGGTGCCGGCCGATCCCGGCCGGCACAGCGAACACGGTCAGGCGATGGCGAGCTGCCACTTCTGCCAGTTCGCCGGGGAAGTGCGCTCATAGGTCGAGATGTTGCCGCCGCCGCTCGGCGTGAGGTAGGTCCCGCCGGCGACGTTGCGCACCCGGAACGTGCCGATCAGGTCCGGCTCGACCTGCCACTGCTGCGCCGGGTCGTCGGAGGCGCAGGCGCTCACCAGATCGACGCGCGGCGATCCGGACGACCCGGTGCGCAAGCAGGTGCCGGTGGTGAGGTTGCGCAGCTGGACCACGCCCCCGCCGAGCTCGACCCGCTGGAACTTCTGTTCCGCCACGGCGGCGCAGTCGGCCTGCTTCGCGGCGGTGCCGACGGCCGCGACGCACTTGTGTTCCGACACGCTCTCGATCCGGACCACCCGGCCGCTGGTGTCCGGCGGCGGGACCGGCGCGCTCCCGGTGACCCGGAACTGCCACCGCTGGTAGTCGCTGCGGCCGGCGTTCTGCAGGAAGACGCCGAAGTTGTCGTACAGGACGGTGTCGGCCACCCGGCCCGTCTTGGCGTGCGTCAGCTTCTCGCCGGCGAGCACCCAGTACTGCTCGGCGTCCTCGTCGTCGCATTCGTAGCGGACGACGTTGTCGATTCCTTTCACGCAGGTTCGGTCGCCGAGGTTGCGGAGAATCACTTTCTCGCCGTCCACGGGGATGCGCTCCCACTGCTGGGTTTGGGCGCCGGTGCAGGTCTCCACCGTCACCCAGGCATAGGTCGGCGCCCCGACGCCGAGGCATTTGCCCATGGCGACGTTCTTGATTTCGAGCGTCTGATTGGTTTCTGCCATCGCCGGAGCCGTGACTCCCGTTCCCATTGCCCATGCTGCCGCGATGACGACGAAGATGCGCGATCCGAGTTTCACCTGGCGGACGATAGCGACTCCGCGAGGAAGGGGGACACCGAATTGATTCGTGACAGGGCTGAATGGACGACACGCCGGGAGCCATTCGGCTTCCGGCGTGTCGTGCGGGAGGGTGGTCAGGCGTCCATGGCGTCGGCCAGGGACTTGGGGCGCATATCCGTCCAGTTCGCCTCCACGTGGTCCAGGCACTCCTGGCGGGAGGACGGGCCGAAGGCGACCGTCCAGCCCGCCGGGACGTCGACGGACTGCGGCCACAGGCTGTGCTGGTTCTCGGCGTTGACCAGCACCAGGTACGTCCCGGCCGGGTCTTCGAACGGGTTGGTCATCGCGGGCCTCCTCAGGCGGTGATGTCCGTGCGGGCACCCTTGACCAGCGCGGTCAGCTTCTGGATGACCGGCGTGGCGAGCAGGTGGTTGAACCGCGGCTCGGCCGACCAGTCGCCGAGCTGGTTCGCCTTCACCGCGGGCAGCTGGTTCCAGGTCGGGAACTGCGTCATCTGGGCGCGCGGCATCGCGTACGAGCGCGAGTCGGTCAGGATCAGGTCGGCCGGGTACTTGCCCGCCTGCTCCCAGGACAGCTGCTCCCAGTAGTCCTCGCTGCCGCCGCCGGAGACGATGTCCAGGCCGAGCTCGCGGTAGTACGCCAGGTCGGCGAAGAAGTCCGGCTTGGCGATGTACAGGCCGTCCTTGTCGCCGTAGAGCACCAGGACCTTCAGGCCGGCCTTCTCCTTGGCCGCCGCGCGCAGGTCCTCGGACGCTTTGTCGAAGTCCTCCTTGGCCTTCTTCATGGTGTCCGAATTCGCGTCGCCGCCCAGGGCGACGGCCAGCTGCGCGTAGCGCTCGATCACCTTGGGCAGCGTGACCTTGTACTCCGACAGCGCGACCACCGGCGCGACCTGCTGCACCTTGGGGCCGAGGTCGCCGGTGAGCACCCACATGTCCGTCGGCTTGGTGCCGGTGAGGCCGGTGACCACCAGGTCCGGCTTGAGGGCGGCGAACTTCTCCATGCTGAAGTCGTCCCACGCGTTGCCGATCGAGGTGACGGCGTTCAGGTCGATGTTGCCGGCCTGGATCTCCTTGCCGCCGTCGGCGGTCTTCTGCGGGCCGAACACGCCGACCGGGCGGACGCCGTAGTCCCAGAGCGCCGCGGCCGAGCTGGCGTAGGCCACCACCCGCGTCGGACGCTGGTCGCGCGCGGCCTTCTGGCCGCGGTCGTCGGTGAACTCCCACGGGCCGGAAGAGCCCGCCGCCGGCTTGTCGCCGCCGCTGCCGCACGCGGTGAGGGCCGCGGCGGCCGCGAGGCCACCCGTCCCGATCAGGAAGCCACGCCGGCTGAGCCCGGCATTGGGGAACACGGACATGAGCACCTCTCGCAGACCAGCAGTTACTTAGGCATACCTTATTTAGGTAAGCCTCTCAAAAGCAACTGTGTCAGCGCCCACGGCCGGACAGCTGCCCGACCGCACCCGGCACCGGCTCGGCCGGGTCGTGTCCGAGGTGGACCTGCCGGTTGTCCGCGTCGACGTGCACCACCCGCGGCCGGTGCCCGGCGCGCTCGGCCTCCTCCACCTGGGCGTAGGTGATGATGATGACGAGGTCGCCGGGGTGCACCAGGTGCGCGGCCGCGCCGTTGACGCCGATCACGCCGGACCCCGGCTCGCCGGTGATGGCGTAGGTCTCCAGCCGGGCGCCGTTGGTGATGTCGACGACCTGGACCTTCTCGCCTTCGACGATGTCCGCGGCGGCCATCAGGTCGGCGTCGATGGTCAGCGAGCCGACGTAGTGCAGGTCGGCCTGGGTGACGGTGGCGCGGTGGATCTTGGCGTTCATCAGGGTGCGCTGCACGACTGGTCCTCGTCTCGGGTCACCAGCGCGGCGAGGCCCGCCGCGGTGGGGGTGCGGAAGAATTCGGCGATCGGCAGCTCGGTCCCGAACCGCTCGGTGATCCGGTTGCGCAGGACCACCAGCAGCATCGAGTGGCCGCCGAGGGTGAACAGGTCGTCGTCGGCGCCGACGGCGGCGACGTCCAGCACCTCCGCGAAGATCTCGCAGAGAGCCTTTTCCAGCGGCGTTTCCGGCGCCCGCCCGCGCGTGGAGAACTCCGGCACCGGCAACGCCGCCCGGTCGAGCTTCCCGTTGCGTGTCACCGGGAACGCGTCCAGGGGCACGATCGCCGCGGGCACCATGTACTCCGGCAGTGACCGGGCCAGGAACTCCCGCAGCTCCCCCGGATCCGCGGTCGCCGGGGTCGTGTAGGCGACCAGCCGCTCCTCGCGGACGACGACCAGTGCCTCCGTGACGTCGTCGTGCCGGGTCAGCGCCGTCTCGATTTCGCCCGGCTCGATGCGGAAGCCGCGGATCTTGACCTGGTCGTCGGTGCGGCCGAGGTACTCCAACTGCCCGTCCGGCCGCCAGCGCACCAGGTCGCCGGTGCGGTACATCCGCTCCCCCGGCTGATGCGGCGAAGCGACGAACCGTTCGGCGGTCAGCGCCGGCCGCGCGTGGTAGCCGCGGGCCAGCCCGGCGCCGGCCAGGTACAGCTCGCCCGGCACCCCGGCCGGGACCGGCGAAAGACCACCGTCGAGGACGTACGCGCGCGTGTTGTGCACCGGACGCCCGACCACCGGCCGGTCGGCGTCGCCGAAGCGGCCGACCAGAGCGTCCACAGTGGCCTCGGTCGGGCCGTAGAGGTTGTACGCCTCCGTGCCCGGCATCGACGACAGCGTCTCCCACAGCGCCTGCGAAACGGCTTCGCCGCCGACGCCGACGACACCCAGCGCACACGCGCCGTCCGCGATCACCCCGGCCGCGGCCAGCTGCGCGAAGTGCGACGGCGTGAGTTCGAGGAAGTCGAGCTCACGCTCGCGCACCACCGCCGCCAGCCGCGCAGGGTCGCGGCGGGTCTCGTCGTCGACGACGTGCACCTCGTGCCCGTCGAGCAGCCACAGCTGCGGCTGCCAGGACGCGTCGAAGAAGAACGCCCACGCGTGCCCGACCCGCAGCCGCCGCCCGCCCGCGGCGGCGACGGCCGGGCGGTAGAGCGTCTCGCGGTGGCTGTGGAACAGGTTGACCAGCCCGGAGTGCGGGACGACCACGCCCTTCGGCTTGCCGGTGGAGCCGGAGGTGTACAGCACGTACGCCGGGTTCGCGGGCGACGGCGGGACGAGGGCAACGGAACTGTCCACGGTGTCCTCGTGCATGTCCTCGACGCACAGAGCGCCCGGAACGGCCGAAGCCAGTGAGCGGCTGGTGAGCACCAGCGAAGCGCCGGAGTCGGCCAGGATCGCCGAGATCCGCTCCGAGGGCTGGTCCGGATCGATCGGCAGGTACGCCGCTCCCGTCTTGAACACGCCGAAGATCGCCTCGACGACCGCCGCCGATCGCGGCAGCACCAGCGCCACGACCTTCTCGGGAGCTGCACCTCGCGAAGCCAGCCACCGGGCGAGGCGGTCGGTCCGTGCCGCGAACTCCGCGAACGTCAGACTCGAGGAGGCGTCGCTCAGCGCCATCGCGTCCGGGGTCGCGGCCACCTGCGCGGCCAGCCGGTCGACGACCGTCGGAGCCGCGAGCGTCAGCGGCGCTCCCGCACCCCAGTCGCGCAGGATGCGGTCCCGCTCGACGGTGTCGAGGACGTCGATCCGGCTCAGCGGCCGGTCGGGGTCCGCGACGACCGCCGCCAGCACCCGGACCAGGCGCTCGGTGAGCGTCCGGGCGGTCGGCTCGTCGAAGAGGTCGAGGCTGTATTCGAGGTCGCCGTCGATGCCCTCGGCCGTCTCGACCAGGTCGAAGGACAGGTCGAACTTCGCCTGCCGCAGCCCAGTGTCCCGGTAGGCCGCGTCGAGTCCCAGCAGCCGTTCCGGCTCCGAACCCGAGTGGTAGACGGCGAGCATGACCTGGAACAGCGGGTGCCGGGCGAGCGACCGCGGCGGGTTGAGCAGTTCGACGAGGTGCTCGAACGGCAGGTCCTGGTGGGCGTAGGCGGCCAGGTCGGCTTCGCGGACGCGGGCCAGCAGCTGCCGGAACGTCGGGTCGCCGCCGGTGTCGGTCCGCAGGACGAGGGTGTTGACGAAGAACCCGGCGAGGTCTTCCAGCGCGTGGTCGGAGCGGCCGGCGACCGGTGTTCCGAGGGGGATGTCGGTGCCGGCGCCGAGCCGGGTCAGCAGCGCGGCCAGCGCCGCCTGCAGGACCATGAACGTGCTGGTGTCGCTGCGGTGCGCCAGCTCGCGGAGTCCGCTGTGGACGGAGCAGGGCACGGTGAACGGCACGGCGGCGCCGCGGTTGGTCGACCGCGCCGGGCGGGGCCGGTCGGCCGGGAGCGCCAGTTCGTCGGGGAGCCCGGCGAGGGTGTCCCGCCAGAAGGCCGCCTGACGGCCGAGGAGGCTGTCCGGGTCGCCGGCGTGACCGAACATTTCGCGTTGCCACAGCGTGTAGTCCGCGTACTGCACCGGCAACGGCGTCCACTGTGGGGGCCGGCCGCGCAGCCGGGCCGCGTAGGCGGTGTCGAGGTCCCGCTTCAGCGGTGGCAGCGACCAGCCGTCACCCGCGATGTGGTGCACGAGCAGCACCAACACGTGCCGGTCCGGCCCCGCCGAGACGAGGGTGGCCCGGATCGGGATTTCCGCGTCGAGGGTGAAGCAGTACGACGCCGCCGCGGTGACGCGCTCGTCGAGGTCGGCTTCGGCCACGGATTCGGTGACCAGCACCGGGACGGCCCGGTCGAGCACGACCTGCCGCGGTGTGCCCCGCTCCTCGACCAGGAGGGTCCGGAGGACCTCGTGCCGGGCCACGACGTCCCCCAGCGCGGCCCGCAGCGCGTCGATGTCGACCGGACCGGTCAGGTCCCACGCCCACGGGATGTTGTAGGTCGCGGACGGCCCGTCGAGGCGGTCGAGGAACCACAGCCGCTGCTGGGCGAAGGACAGCGGCAGGACGTCCGGCCGCTCGGCCCGGACCAGCGCCGGACGCACGCCCCGGCCCGGGTCGAGGGCCTCGGCGAGCCGGGCCGGCGTCGGCGCGTCGAACACCGCCCGGATCGGCACCTCGACGCCGAGGAGCGCGCGGATCCGGCTGACCAGCCGCGTCGCCAGCAGGGAGTGCCCGCCGAGGGCGAAGAACCCGTCATCCGGGCCCACCGACGGAACACCGAGGACGTCGGCGAACAGTCCGCACAGCGCCTGCTCGGCCGGGGTCCGCGCGAGCCGTCCGGAGGCGCGCACCTGCGGGTCGGGCAGGGCGGCGCGGTCGAGCTTGCCGTTGGCGTTCAGCGGCAGCGCGTCGAGCACCACGATCGCCGACGGCACCAGGTACTCCGGCAGGCGCTCGGCCACCCGGGCCCGCAGCGCGCCGGGGTCGCCCGACGGCGCCACGTAGGCGATCAGCCGGTTCTCCCGGGCGAGCACGGCCGCGCGCGCCACCGAGGCGTCCGCCATCAGCACGGCCTCGACTTCGCCGGGCTCGACGCGGAAGCCGCGGATCTTGAGCTGCTGGTCGGCGCGACCGAGGAACTCGTACGCCCCGTCGGCGCGGCGGCGGACGAGGTCGCCGGTGCGGTACATCCGCTCCCCCGGCTGGTGCGGCGAGGCGACGAACCGTTCGGCGGTGAGCGCCGGACGGCCGAGGTAGCCCCGGGCGAGCCCGGCGCCGGCGAGGTACAGCTCGCCGCGCACGCCCGGGGGCACCGGGCGCAACGCGGCATCGAGGACGTACGCGCGGGTGTTGGCGATCGGCCGTCCGATGGCCACCGGCCCGCAGACCTGGGCCAGGCTGTCGCCGGCGACTTCCGAGCAGCCGTAGAGGTTGACCAGTTTCGCCGACGGCCACCGGGCCGCGACCTTCTCGGCCAAGGCCTCGGAAAGGGGCTCGCCACTGGTGATCCAGGTGGTCACCGAATCGAACGCCCCGGCCGGGGCGTCCTCGGCGAAGGTGTCGAGGAGGCTCGGGACGACGGTGAGCACCTGCGCGCCGGTCTCGCGCACGAATTCGGCCAGCTCGAGAGGGTCGGTGGCCGTCGTGTCGTCGGCGAGGACCACCGGGTCACCCGCGACGAGCCCGCCGAGCAGTTCGGTGGAGCCGTCGATGAACGTCAGTGCGCTCTTGGCCATGCGCACGCCCTGGGCGAGTTCCCGGCCCCAGTGCAGCCGGTTGGCCAGCGCCCGCTGGGTGCCGGCGACCGCCTTCGGACGTCCGGTCGAGCCGGACGTGAAGATCACGTACGCCGGGTGGTCCGGGTGGATCGTCGGCCAGGCCGGTTCGGGCCCGGTGTCGCCGGGCCGGACGAGCCGGTCTCCGAAGCCGTCCGACGCGATGACGAGGTGCGGTCCGGCATCGGTGAGCATCAGCTCGATGCGGTCGGCCGGGTGGTTCAGGTCCAGGGGGAGGTAGGCGGCGCCGGTCTTGAGCACCGCCAGAAGGGCGACGACCAGGTCGACCGACCGCGGCAGCGCGACCGCCACCACGCGTTCCGGGCCCGCGCCGCGGGCGAGCAGCGCCCGGGCGAGAGCCGTGGCCCGTGCGTCCAGCTCGGCGTAGGTGAGCCGCTCGGAGCCGAACACCAAGGCCGGCGCGTCCGGCGTTCGCGCGACCTGGGCCGAGAACAGCCCGGCGGCCGTCTCCGCGGGCAGCGGGGTCGCGGGGTCGGCGGCCGGCTGGTCGTGCTCGGCGGCGGTGAGCAGGTCGACCGCCCCGATCCGGGTGTCCGGGTCGGCGACGACCGCGGCCAGGAGGGTCCGGAGCCGCCCGAGGATCGCCTCGACGGTCGTGCGGTCGAAGACGTCGCTGTTGTACTCGGCCGTGCCGCGGATCCCGGCCTGGTGCCCGGGCCGTTCGCCGACGAAGAACGTCAGGTCGGCGCGTGCGGTACCGGTGCGGACCGGCTCCTCCACGACGGTGAGACCCGGCAGCACGAGGTCGGCGACGGCGTTGTTCTGCCAGGCGATCATCGTCTGGAACAGCGGGTGGTAGGCCAGCGACCGCGCCGGGTTGAGGGCTTCGACCAGCCGCTCGAACGGGACGTCCTGGTGGGCGTAGGCGTCGAGGCTGCGCTCCCGCACCCGGGACACCAGGTCGCGGAACGACGGATCACCGCCGGTGTCCACGCGCAGCACGAGGGTGTTGACGAAGAACCCGACGAGGTCGTCGAGGGCGGCGTCGGTGCGCCCGGCGATGGACGTGCCCAGCGGGATGTCGGTGCCCGCGCCGAGCCGCGTGAGCACTGCGGTCAGCCCGGCGTGCACGACCATGAACACGCTGGCGCCGCAGGCGCGGGCCAGCTCGACGAGTCCACTGTGGAGCTCGGCGTCCCAGCCGAAGGCGAACTGTTCGCCGCGGTAGGACGCCTCCGCCGGGTGCGGCCGGTCGGTGGGCAGCTCGATCCGTTCCGGCAGCCCGGCGAGGGTCTCCCGCCAGTAGGCCAGCTGCGGCTCGATCACCGGCTCGCCGAGGACGTCCCGCTGCCACAGCGTGTAGTCCGCGTACTGCACCGGCAATGGCGTCCACTGCGGACGTTCACCGCCGCACCGCGCGGTGTAGGCGGTCGCGAGGTCCCGCCACAGCGGCGCGGTCGACCAGCCGTCGGAGGCGATGTGGTGGAACACCAGCACGAGGACGTGCTCGCGGGCGCCGAGGCGCAGCAGCTGCGCCCGCAACGGCAGCTCCGACTCCAGCACGAACACCGTGCCCGCCGCTTCCGACACCGCGTCGGCGAGGGCGGCCTCGGTCACCGTGCGGACCGGCAGCGGGATCGTGACGTCGTCGAGGACGTGTTGCCGGGCTTCCCCGTCGATCTCGGGGAAGACCGTGCGCAGGGCTTCGTGGCGGTCCACCACGTCGGACAGCGCCGTGCGCAGCGCGTCGACGTCGAGGACGCCGGTCAGCCGGACCGCCGTCGGCATGTTGTAGGTGGCCGACGGGCCTTCGAGGCGGTGCAGGAACCACAGCCGCTGCTGGGCGAACGACAACGGCAGCACGTCCGGCCGCGGGTCGGCGCGCACCAGCGCCGGCCGGGCCGAGGTGTCCGAAGTGGCCAGCGACGCCGCCAGCCCGGCCACGGTCGGTGTCTCGAACACCGACCGGACCTGCAGTTCGACGCCGAAGACCGCGCGCACCCGCGCGACCAGGCGGGTCGCCATCAGCGAGTGCCCGCCGAGGGCGAAGAAGTCGTCGTCGACGCCGATCGACGCGGTGTCGAGGACCTCGGCGAAGAGACCGCACAGGACTTCCTCGACCGGGGTCCGCGGGGCGCGGCCGGCGGTGACCGCCTGCTTGCCGGGGCTCGGCAGCGCGCGCCGGTCCAGCTTGCCGGACGCCAGCAGCGGCAGCCGGTCGAGCACCACGAACGCCGAGGGCACCATGTACTGCGGCAGCCGGTCGCGGACGTGCGCGCGCAGGGCCGTGACCAGCGCGCTCGTGTCCCGCTGCCCGGACGGGTGGTTGCCGAGCGTGTCGAGGGCGGCCCGGGCCGGGCGGCCGCGGTGGATCCGCTGCGGCTCACCGGTGGTGAACACGACTTCCAGCTCGCCCTCGTCGGCGGTGAGGGTGGCGTACACCCGGTAGCCGTGCCGCTCGCCGAGTTCGTGCAGCGTCTCGGGGTCGACTCCGGACCGCTCCGCCAAAGAGGACAGTGCGGTCTCGGCGTCGCCCGCAGCCAGCGCGGCGACGGCGGCGAGTTCACCGGACAGCCGGGCGTTGGGCACGCCGGTCACGCGCAGCCGGGCCGGCCGGGCGGCCAGGGCCGGTTCCAGCTCGTCCAGGGCGACGACCTGCTCTTCCGGAGTGTCGGGGCGCGGTGCCTTGCGCAGGACGACGTCGTAGCGGTGGCGGGTCAGCTCGTTGTGGGCGCGGCCGCGCTTGACCCACACGTCGACGTCGGCGAAGCCGTCGAGTTCCAGGGCCCGGAAGAAGTCCGGGTCGAGGACCAGCTCGCCCTCGCGCGCGATCGCCTGGTCCACCGCGGCGACGTCCCGGCGGCCGTGGCGCAGTTCGGTCGCGGTCCGGAACGCCCGCAGCGACCGGAGGTTCCGGATGTCGCCGAGGAAGATCACGCCGCCCGGCCGGACGTGCGCCGCGGCCGTGCGGAGGACTTCGGCGAGGTAGCCGACGCTCGGGAAGTACTGCGCGACCGAGTTGATGATCACCGTGTCGAAGTCCGGCAGCTCGCCCAGGTCGTGGGCGGGCCGCGCGGCCAGGTGGACCTTGCTCGCCAGCGGCGTCGCCGCGAGTTCGCGCCGCAGGTTGGCGATGGCCTTTTCGGACAGGTCGACGCCCCAGTACTCCTCGGCGTCCGGCGCGATCCTCGAAAGGATCAGGCCGCTGCCGACACCGATCTCCAGGACGCGCTTCGGCCGCAGCGAGCGGATCCGATCGATCGTCGCCGCGTGCCACTCGCGCATCTCGGCGAGCGGGATCTCCGAGCCGTCGTAACTGGAGTTCCAGCCGGTGAAGTTCTCCTCCAGCCCGCCGGAGGCGGCTTCGGTGAAGACGTTCTCGTGCAGCTCACGCCACTCGCCGACGTGGTCCAGCTCGGCTTCTTCGTCGCGCCCGGCCGCGGGCACGGCGTAGGCGATGAGCCGTCCGTCCTGGGCGACGACGACGGACTGCCCGACGCCCGGGTGCTCGGCCAGCACGGACTCGATTTCGCCGAGTTCGATCCGGTAGCCGCGGATCTTGACCTGGTCATCGGCCCGGCCCAGGAACACCAGCCGCCCGTCCGGCAGCCACTTCACCAGGTCACCGGTCCGGTACAGCCGCCCACCCGAACCGAACGGGTCGGCCACGAACCGCTCCGCCGTCAGCCCCGGCCGCCCGAGATAACCGCGGGCCAAGCCGGAGCCCGCGAGGTACAGCTCCCCCACCACGCCGGGTGGCACCGGCCGCAGGCCGGCGTCCAGGACGTAGGCGCGGGTGCCCGGGTCGGGGACGCCGATCGGGACGACCGTCGCGTCCGCCAGCTCGGCAGGGTCGCTCTCGCCGAGGGTCGAGTTGGTGGTCGCTTCGGTCGGGCCGTAGGCGTTGAACATCCGGCGGCCCGGCGCCCAGCGGCGCACCAGCTCGGGCGACACGCGTTCGGTGCCCGCCAGCAGCACGCTGTCCCGCGGCAGGTCGAGGTCCGCCGGCAGGGCGTCGAGCAGGGCCGGCGGGAGGATCATGAAGTCGACGCCGTGGGCGTGCGCGTACTCGGTGAGTGCCGGGCCTGCGACCCGCCGCTCGGCCGGGACCACGACCAAGCGGCCACCCGAGAGCAGGCCGAGGCACAGGTCCCAGAAGGCGACGTCGAAGCTCGGCGACGCGAACTGCAGCACCCGGCTGTGCGGGCCGACGCCGAAGCGTTCGACCTGGGTGGCGACCAGCTTCGCGACGCCGGAGTGCTGGAGGACGACGCCCTTCGGCCGCCCGGACGAGCCGGACGTGTAGAGCACGTACGCCGCGTTCTCCGGCACGATCGCGACCTGCGGGTCCTTTGTGGACGCCGTCTCGAGCGCCGGGTCGTCCAGGAGCACCCGGGGCAGTGGCGCGGGCAGTTTCGCCTCGACGTCCCGGGTCGTCACCACGCAGACCGGGGCCGCGTCCTCGACCATGAAGGCGATCCGGTCGCCCGGGTAGTCGACGTCGATCGGCAGGTAGGCGGCACCGGCCTTGAGCACCGCCAGCTCGGCGACGATCATCTCCGCCGACCGCGGCACGGCCAGCGCGACGACCCGCTCCGGCCCGGCACCGCGGGCGAGCAGCAGGTGCGCGAGGCGGTTGGCGCGGGCGTTCACCTCGGCGTAGGTGAGTTCGACGTCCTCGAAGACGAGCGCCACCGCGTCGGGCGCCTCGCCGACACGCCGGGCGAACAGGCCGGGGAACGTCTCCGTGCCTGCCGGGTCGATGGAGCCGGCCCATTCGGTGAGCACGCGGTCGCGCTCGTCGCCGTCGAGCAGGTCCAGGGCCCCGACCGGGCGGTCCGGCTCGGCCACAGCCGCGCGCAGCAGCACTTCGAGGCGGCGCAGGATGGCGTCCGCGCCGGCGTGGTCGAAGACGTCGGCGTTGAACTCGAGGACCCCGGCGATGCCGGCGTCGCGCTCGGTCAGCGAGATCGACAGGTCGAACTTCGAGGTCCCGGTGGTCACCGGCACCTCGGTGACGGCCAGGCCGGGCAGCGTCGCTTGCGCGCGGACATTGTTCTGGCCGGCGATCATCACCTGGAACAGCGGGTGGTACGACAGCGACCGCGCCGGGTTGAGCAGCTCGACCAGGCGCTCGAACGGGACGTCCTGGTGGGCGTAGGCGTCGAGGTTGCGCTCGCGGACCCGGGCCAGCAGCTCCCGGAACGTCGGTTCGCCGCCGGTGTCCACGCGCAGCACGAGGGTGTTGACGAAGAACCCGACGAGGTCGTCGAGGGCGGCGTCGGTGCGGCCGGCGATGGGCGAGCCGATCGGCACGTCCGTGCCCGCCCCGAGGCGGGTGAGCAGGGCGGCGAGGGCCGCGTGCACGACCATGAACACGCTGGCGCCGCTCTCGCGGGCCAGTTCGGCCAGGTGCGCGTGGAGCCCGGCGTCCCAGGTGAAGGTGTGCAGCTCGCCGCGGAAGGTCGCGGTCGCCGGGTGCGGCCGGTCCAGCGGCAGCTCGATCCGGTCGGGCAGGCCGTCGAGGGCGTCCCGCCAGTAGTCCAGCTGTGCGCTCAGCACGCTGTCCGGATCGTCTTCGCGGCCGAGCAGATCCTGTTGCCACAACGTGTAGTCCGCGTACTGCACGGGCAGTGGCGTCCACTGTGGAGCCTCGCCGGACCGGCGGGCGGCGTAGGCGGTGGCGATGTCACGCCACAGCGGCGCCATCGACCAGCCGTCGGAGGCGATGTGGTGGAACACGAGGGCGAAGACGTGCTCGCGAGCACCGAGCCGCAGCAGCTCCGCGCGCATCGGCGCGTGCCGCTCCAGGTCGAACGAGCCGCGGACCAGACCGGTCAGGGCCGCGTCGACGTCGGCGACCTCGCGGACCGGCAGGTCGACCTCGCTGGGCGGGAGGATGTCCTGGCAGGGCACGCCGTCCCGCTGCGGGAAGCGGGTGCGCAGGGCCTCGTGGCGGGCGACCACGTCCGACAGCGCCCGGCGCAGCGCTTCGACGTCGAGGTCGCCGTCGAGCCGCATGACCAGCGGGACGTTGTAGGTGGCCGACGGCCCTTCGAGGTGGTGCAGGAACCACAGCCGCTGCTGGGCGCCGGACAGCGGGACGAAGTCCGGGCGGCGCGCGGGGACCAGCGGCGGCCGGGCAGTGCCGCGGGCGGTGGCGAGCGCCTCGGCCAAGCCTGCCGGGGTCGGCGTCTCGAAGACTGCCCGCACTTCGAGTTCGGCGTTCAGGGTCGTGCGGACGCGGGCGATCAGCCGGGTGGCCAGCAGCGAATGCCCGCCGAGAGCGAAGAAGCTGTCGTCCGGCCCGACCCGCGGCAGGCCGAGGACGTCGGCGAACAGCGCGCACAGCTGTCGTTCGACCGGTGTGCGCGGTTCGCGGTCCGAGACCGGCGCGCTCACGTCCGGGGCGGGCAGGGCACGGCGGTCGAGCTTGCCGTTCGCCGTCACCGGCAGCGCGTCGAGCACGACGATCGCCGAGGGCACCATGTGCTCGGGCAGCCGTCCGGCGGCGAAGGTGCGCAGGTCCGCCGGGAGCGCCGAGCTCCGGCGCGAGCGCCGCGGGTTGCCGGTGTAGCTCAGGATCGAGCCCGGGCCGGGGCGGAACGCCCCGGCCGGGTCGTCGGTGAACAGGACGTCGACCGAGCCGTCACCGGATGCGGACCAGGTGACGACCGCACCGAGTGCGTACCAGTCCTCCGGATCCACGCCTTCCGTCAGCCGCCCGTTGGGGACGCCGTCGACGCGCAGGCCGTTGCGGCGGCGCGCGGCCACCTCCTCCACTGTGGACACATCGGTGCCCCACGTCAGCATCTCGGCTTCCGAAGGTCCGGCGGTCCCCGGACGGAGGACGACGTCGTAGCGGTACCGGGTGAGTTCGTTGACCGCCCGGCCGCGCTTGACCCGGATGTCCGCGGCGACCCCGTCGATGCCCGCGAAGAACTCCGGTGCCACCAGGAGTTCCTTCTCCCGCAACAGCCGCTGTTCGACGTCACCGCCGCGGGCCTCGGCCACGGCGGTGTGGAACGCCCGGACCTGACGCAGGTCACGGACGTCCCCGACGAACAGCGAGCCACCCGGCGCCAGGAGGTCCAGGGCCTTGCGCACGACGTCGAGCAGGTAAGCCCCGCTCGGGAAGTACTGGACGACGGAGTTGAGCACGATCGTGTCGAAGAACCCCGACGGCAGGCCGGTGACGTCGGCGGCGTCGCCGGTGCGCAGCTCGACGCGCCCGGCGAGCGCCGGGTCGGCCGCGACCCGCTCCCCCAGCGACGCGATGACCTCGGCGGAGAAGTCCGTGCCCCAGTACGTCTCGCAGTCCGGGGCCAGTCCGGTCAGCAGCAGGCCGGTGCCGACGCCGATTTCCAGCACCCGCTTCGGCCGCAGCTCGCGGATCCGCGTGACGATCGCGTCCCGCCACTCGCGCATCTCCGCGCGCGGGATCGGTTCCCCGGTGTAGCTGGAGTTCCAGCCGGCGAACTCGTCCTCGGCCGCCGAGTACATCGAGTCGTAGAGCTCACGCCACTCCCCGACCTGCTCGGTTTCCTCTTCGGCCGAGCCGGCGGTGTCGGCGGGCACGACGTACCCGACCAGGCGGACGTCGCCGGGCCGGTCTTCGCGGGCGACGACGACGGCGTGGGCGACGTCGTCGTGCGCGGCCAGGGTCGCGGCGATCTCGCCGGGCTCGACGCGGAAGCCGCGGATCTTGACCTGCTCGTCGCCGCGGCCGAGGAATTCGAGGACGCCGTCGGGGCGGAAGCGGGCGAGGTCGCCGGTGCGGTACATGCGCGTGCCCGGCGCGCCGAACGGGTCGGCGACGAACCGCTCGGCGGTGAGCCCGGCCCGGCCGAGGTAGCCGCGGGCGAGCTGGACGCCGGCCAGGTACAGCTCACCGGGGGTGCCCGGCGGGACCGGGCGCAGGGCGGCGTCGAGGACGTAGGTGCGGGTGTTCCACACCGGACGTCCGATGGGGACAGAAGTGTCCTCGGTGGACGTCCTTTGTGCGGTGACGTCGATCGACGCTTCGGTGGGGCCGTAGAGGTTGTGCAGCTCGGCGTCCAGGACCTGCCCGAACTGCGCGACAGCGTCGAGGGGCAGGGCTTCGCCGCTGCAGAGCACCCGGCGCAGGCTCGTGCACTCCCCCGCCGCCGGTTCCTGCAGGAAGACCTGGAGCATCGACGGGACGAAGTGGACGGTCGTGATGCCGCGCTCGCGGATCAGCCGGGTGAGGTAGGTGGGATCCTTGTGCCCGTCCGGCCGGGCGAGCACCTCGGTGGCGCCGGTGAGCAGCGGCCAGAGGAACTCCCACACCGAGACGTCGAAGCTGGACGGCGTCTTCTGCAGCACGCGGTCGTCGGCGGTGAGGCCGTACTCGTCCTGCATCCAGAGGAGCCGGTTGACGATCCCGGCGTGCGGGACGACGACCCCCTTGGGCCGGCCCGTCGAGCCGGACGTGTAGATGACGTACGCCGGGTTCTCCGGCCGGAGGACGACGTCCAGGGACGCGTCCGACACTCCGGCCAGGGTTTCGGGGTCGTCCAGAAGCAGGGCACCGTCGACGGCGGTGCCCGCGACGGCCAGCACCAGGGCCGGGGCGGCGTCTTCGAGCATGAACGCGATGCGGTCGGCCGGGTAGCCGGGGTCGAGCGGGAGGTAGGCCGCGCCCGTCTTGAGCACCGCGAGGATCGCGGTGACCAGGTGCGTCGAGCGGGGCAGGGCCAGCGCGACCACGCGCTCGGGCCCGGCTCCCCGCGCGGCCAGCACGCGGGCCAGGCGGTTCGACAAGGCGTCGAGCTCGGCGTAGGTGAGTTCCTCGTCCTCGAAGACCAGGGCCGGGTGATCGGGCGTGCGCGCGACCTGGGCGGCGAACAGCTCGGGCACGGTGACCGCGGGGACGTCCTCGACGGCTCCCGACCAGCTCTGTTCGAGGCTGTCGCGCTCGGCCGGGGTGAGCACGTCGAGGCTGCCCAGGCGGCGGTCCGGGGCGGCGGCGACCTGCCGGAGCAGGGTTTCCAGGCGGTCGAGCAGGCCGGTGACGGTCGTCCGGTCGAACACCTCGGCGTTGAACTCGGCCTGGCCGTGGAGGCCGTCGGCCCCCTCGGTGAAGGAGAACCAGAGGTCGAACTTGGCCGTGCCGGTGCCGACCGGCTGCTCGGTGACGGTCAGCCCCGGCAGCTCGACGCCGGCGCCGGGGGTGTTCTGCCAGGCGAGCATGGTCTGGAACAGCGGGTGGTGCGCCGGCGAGCGCGCCGGGTTGAGCGCTTCGACCAGCCGCTCGAACGGGACGTCCTGGTGGGCGTAGGCGTCGAGGCTGCGCTCGCGCACCCGGGCGACCAGGTCGCGGAACGCCGGGTCGCCGCTCGTGTCGACGCGCAGGACCAGGGTGTTGACGAAGAAGCCGACGAGGTCGTCGAGGGCCGGGTCGGTGCGGCCGGCGATCGGGGTGCCGATCGGGATGTCGGTGCCCGCGCCGAGCCGGGACAGCAGGGCCGTCAGGCCCGCGTGCACGACCATGAACGGGCTGGCGCCGCAGGCGCGCGCGAGGTCGGCGATCGCCGTCTGCAGCCCGGCGTCCCAGGTGAAGGTGAAGAAGCCGCCGCGGTAGGCCGAGACCGGCGGGTGCGGCCGGTCGAGCGGGAGCGCGATCCGGTCGGGCAGCCCGGCCAGGGTTTCCCGCCAGTAGGCGAGCTGGGCGGCTTCTTCGGTGTCCAGGAGGTCACGCTGCCAGAGCGTGTAGTCCGCGTACTGGACCGGCAGCGGCGTCCACTGGGGAGCATCGCCGCGGAGGCGGGCGCGGTAGGCCGCGGCGATGTCCCGCCACAACGGGGACAGCGACCAGCCGTCGGCGGCGATGTGGTGGATCACCAGGACCAGCACGTGCCGCCGCGGGCCGGCGGTGAGCAGCTCGGCGCGTACCGGCACGCCGGCGTCGAGCTCGAACACCCCGCGTACCAGAGCGTCCACTTCGGAGTCCACATCGGACACGGCACGGACGGCGAGCGCCACCGTCCCTTCGGGCCGGATCTGCTGGTACGGGACGCCGTCGACCACCGGGAAGACCGTCCGCAGGGCCTCGTGCCGGGCCACGACGTCGTTGAGCGCTTCGCGCAGCGCGTCGACGTCGAGCTCCCCGGCCAGCCGCATGACGAGCGGGACGTTGTAGGTCGCGGAGCCGCCTTCGAGGCCGTGCAGGAACCACAGGCGCTGCTGCGCGAACGACAGCGGCAGCCGTTCCGGCCGCTCGGTGACCCGCACCAGCGGGCGCCGCTCGCTGGCGGTGACCTCCCCGGCGAGCAGCTCCGCGAGCGCGGCCGGCGTCGGCGCGTCGAACACGGCCCGCACCGGTACCTCGGCACCGACGGCCGCGCGGATCCGCTGGATCAGCCGGGTGGCCAGCAGCGAGTGGCCGCCGAGGGCGAAGAAGTCGTCGTCCGGCCCGGCCTGTGGCACGCCGAGGACGTCGGCGAACATTTCGCACAGCAGCTGCTCGACGGGATGGCGCGGCGCACGGCCGGGCCCCGCGGTGAACCGTTCCGGGCTCGGCAGGGCCTTGCGGTCGAGCTTGCCGGAGGCGAGCACCGGCAGTTTGTCGAGCACGACGAACGCCGACGGCACCATGTACAGCGGCAGCCGGTCCCGCACGTGCGCGCGCAGCGACGCCACGAGGGCCCCGGTTTCGCGGCGGGCCGCGGGGTTGTTGGCGTACGACCCCGGTGCACCCGTCGGCCGCACCGGGCGGTAGGCCGGGCCGTCTTCGCCCCTCGAGAAGACGGCTTCGAGGCCTTCGGCCGCCAAGGTGACCGCCACGCGGTAGCCGGCCCGCTCGCCGAGCGCGTACAGCGCTTCCGGGTCGATGCCGTCCCGCCGGTCGAGCGCGGCCGAGGCGGCCGAGGCGGCCGATGCGTCCCCGGTGTCCAGGGCGCGGACCGCGGCCAGCTCGCCGGCCAGGCGGGCGTCCGGGATCGCGGTGACCCGCAGCCGCTCCGGCGTCTCGGCGGCCAGGAACCGTTCCACCGCGTCGAGGCCGCCGAAGGCGACGACCTGCTCGTCCGCCGGTTCCGGCCGAGGTGCCTTCCGCAGCACGACGTCGTAGCGGTGGCGGGTCAGCTCGTTGTGGGCGTGGCCGCGCTTGACCCACAGGTCGACGTCCCCGAAGCCGTCGAGGCCGCGCGCCAGGGCCGGGAAGAAGTCCGGGTCGAGGACGAGCTCGCCCTCCCGGGCGATCGCCTGGTCCACCGCGGCGACGTCGGCCCGGCCGCGGTGCAGCTCGACCGCGGTCCGGAACGCCCGCAGCGAGCGGAGGTTCCGGATGTCGCCGAGGAAGATCGTCCCGCCCGGCGTGAGCAGGCCTGCGGCGGTCTTGACGACTTCGGCGAGGTAGTCCGCGCTCGGGAAGTACTGGGCGACCGAGTTGATGATCACCGTGTCGAACCGCGGCAGCTCCCCGAGATCGTGCGCGGGCCGGGCCGCCAGGTGCACCTTGTCCGCGAAGGGCATGGCGGCGACTTCGCGGCGGACGTTCTCGATGGCGCTCTCGGAAAGGTCGACACCCCAGTAGGTTTCGGCGTCCGGGGCGATCCGCGACAGGATCAGCCCGCTGCCGACGCCGATCTCCAGCACCCGCTTCGGCCGCAGGGCGCGGATCCGGTCGATCGTCGCCGCGTGCCACTCGCGCATCTCGGCGAGGGGGATCTCCGAGCCGTCGTAGCTGGAGTTCCAGCCCGCGAAGTTCTCTTCGATGCCGCGAGAACCGGCGAGCATCTCTTCGTGGACGTCGTGCCATTCGTCGACGTGCCCCTGCTCGGCCGCCGGGTCGCGGTCGGGCACCGGCACGGCGTAGGCGATCAGCTGCCCGTCCTGCGCGACGACGACCGACTGGCCGACCCGCGGGTGCTCGGCCAGCACCGACTCGATCTCGCCGAGCTCGATCCGGTAGCCGCGGATCTTCACCTGGTCGTCGGCCCGGCCTAGGAACACCAGCCGCCCGTCCGGCAGCCACTTGACCAGGTCACCGGTCCGGTACAGCCGGCCACCCGAACCGAACGGGTCGGCCACGAACCGCTCCGCCGTCAACCCGGGCCGCCCGAGATAACCGCGGGCCAAGCCGGATCCGGCGAGGTACAGCTCCCCCACCACCCCGGGCGGCACCGGGGCCAGGTGCGCGTCGAGGACGTACGCGCGGGTGCCGGGGTCCGGCACGCCGATCGGCACGGCCGAGCCGGGGGCGATCTCCGGGTCGCAGAGCCCGAGCGTGGAGTTGGTCGTGGCCTCGGTCGGGCCGTAGGCGTTGAACATCCGCCGCCCCGGCGCCCAGCGGCGCACCAGCTCCGGCGACACCCGCTCGGTCCCGGCCAGCAGCACGCTGTCCCGCGGCAGGTCGCAGTCCTCGGGGAACTCGGCGAGCAGGGCGGGCGGCAGGATCATGAAATCGACGCCGTGGGCGTGCGCGTACTCGGCCAGTTCCGGGCCGGGCACCCGGCGTTCGGCCGGGACGATCACCAGCCGGCCACCCGAGAGCAGCCCGAGGCACAGGTCCCAGAAAGCCACGTCGAAACTCGGCGACGCGAACTGCAGCACCCGGCTGTGCGGGCCGACGCCGAACCGCTCGGACTGCGTCGCGACGAGCTTCGCCACCCCCGCGTGCGAGACCACGACACCTTTGGGACGGCCGGTGGAACCCGACGTGTAGATCACGTAGGCGGCGTTGGCCGGGACGATCGCGGCGGCCGGGTCCGTCGCCGGGCCGTCGGCCAGGTCCACCTCGTCCAGCAGGAGGAGGTCGCCGTCGAAGCGGTCGGCGAGTTCGCCGGTCGTCACCACGCACACCGGGCGCGCGTCGGACACCATGAAGGCGATCCGTTCGGCCGGGTAGTCCTGGTCCAGCGGCAGGTACGCGGCCCCGGCCTTGAGCACCGCGAGCTCGGCCACGATCATCTCGATCGAACGCGGCACGGCGAGCGCGACCACCCGCTCGGGCCCGGCACCGCGGCCGATCAGGACGTGGGCGAGCCGGTTGGCGCGCGCGTCCAGCTCGGCGTAAGTGAGCTCCTCGTCTTCGAAGACGAGCGCGACGGCGTCCGGGTTTTCGCGGACGCGGGCCGCGAACAGCTCCGGGAACGTGGCCGGCGGCGTGGCCAGGTCCGTGGCGTTCCAGCCGGCCAGGATCTCGTGTCGTTCCTCGGCGGTCAGCAGGGCGAGCCGGTCGACCGGCCACTGTGGACGCTCGGTCGCCTCGGCGATGAGGTGGCCCAGGTGGCCGAGCATGCGCTCCACAGTGGACTCTTCGAGCACGTCGGCGCGGTAGCGCAGCCCGTCCGCGGTCAGGTTCAGATCCAGCGGCAGGTCCGTTTCGGCACCGAAACCGACGTTGACGAGCAGCGAGCCCCCGCGACCGGGCTCGGGGTCCAGTTCGGCGACCAGGTCGGCGAAGGGCACCTCGTGCGCCAGCGCTTCCTCGCGTGCCTCGCGCACCCGGGCCACGACCTCGGCGAACCCGGGCGAGCCGCCCAGGTCCACCCGCAGCGGCACCAGCGAGCCGATTCCCAGCCGGACGTCGACGGTTCCCGTGTAGCGGGACAACAGCACCGTGAACGCCGCCAGCAGGGTCGGCTCGTCGGCCTCCGGCACCGGGCGGCCGAGCACCACCGGGGCGGCGGGCTCCGCCGGGTACGGCCGGTCGACCGGCAGCGGCAGCTCCTCGGGCGCCGATGCGAGGCGGTCCCGCCAGAACCCGAGCCTCGACACCTGCTGCTGCACAGCGTCACCGTTGCTCACCGGTAGACCAGCCTCCCGCTGCTCACGGCGCCCTGATCGGGGCGCGAACTTAGGTGACCCTAACAAACGGATGGTGAGGATGCACTCCTGTACCATCGGTTAGCCTTACCTAAAATCAGTACCAGTCGGAGGTGCGGTGCGAACAGACCCCGGAGGGATCGCTCTCAAGCGACGCCCGCCACACACGGGCCGCGCGCTCGGTCTGCTGGCCGCTCTCGGAGTGCTGGTTTTCCTCTGCCTGCTGAGCATCTGGCTGGGGTCGAAGGAGATTTCGTTCGGCGCCGTGTGGCAGGTGCTCCGGCACGACGACGGCTCGGCCGACGCGGTGATCATCCACAGTGTCCGGATGCCGCGGACCCTGCTCGCGGTGCTGGTCGGTGCGGCACTGGGCCTGTCCGGCACCCTCATGCAGGCCCTGACCCGCAACCCGCTGGCCGAGCCGGGCCTGCTCGGCATCAGCGCCGGCGCCGCGTTCGCCATCGTCTTCTCCATCACCGTGCTCGGCGTCAGCTCGCTCTACGGCTACGTCTGGTTCGCCTTCGCCGGCGCGCTCGCCGCGACCGTCGTCGTCTACTTCCTCGGCACCCGCGGCCGCAGCGGCTCGAGCCCGGTCAAGCTCGCCCTCGCCGGAGCCGCCGTGACGGCGCTGCTGGGCTCGTTCACCAGCGCGATGGTCCTGTCGGACCCGGTGGCGCTCAACCGCTTCCGGTTCTGGTCGGCCGGGTCGCTCGCCGGGGTCGACGGCGGTTCGCTGCTGCGGGTCCTGCCGTTCCTGCTCGCCGGGTTCGTGCTGGCGATCGCCAGCGGGCCCTCGCTGAACAGCTTGGCGCTCGGCGACGACGTCGCGGTCGCGCTCGGACGGCGGCTCGGCCCGCTGCGGCTGCGCGGCGCCTTGGCGGTCACGCTGCTGACCGGCGCTTCCGTCGCGGTCGCCGGCCCGATCGTGTTCCTCGGCCTGATCGTCCCGCACGCCGTGCGGTTCGTCATCGGGCCCGACCACCGGTGGCTGCTGCCCTACACCGCCGTGCTCGCCCCCTGCCTGCTGCTCGCCGCGGACATCCTCGGCCGGATCATGGCGCGGCCCGGCGAAGTCCGCGCCGGTGTGATCGTCGCCTTCCTCGGCGCGCCGTTCTTCATCTGGCTGGTCCGCCGCCGCAAGCTGGTGGAGTCCTGATGAGCCTGCTGCAGCTGCGGCGTGACCGCGTCACCTTCCGCCTGGCGAAACCCCCGGTGTCCGGGCAGGTCCGGTTCCGGCTGGTGGCCGTCTCGCTCGTGCTCGCCGTGCTGGCGTTCGCGTTGTTCTGCGTGGGCATGACGATCGGGGACGTCCCGCTCGGCGTGTCCGACGTCCTGTCGGCGGTGTTCGGCGGCGGGGACAGCGGCACCGGGTACATCGTGCAGGAGCTGCGGCTGCCGCGGGCGCTGACCGGACTGCTGGCCGGGCTGGCGTTCGGCGCCTCCGGCGCGGTGTTCCAGACCGTCACGCGCAACCCGCTGGCCAGCCCCGACATGATCGGGATCAACGCGGGCGCGGCCACCGCCGTCGTCGCCGGGATCTCGTTCGGCTTCGGCGGCGGCCTCGGCACCACCACGCTCGGCCTGCTCGGCGGGCTGCTGACCGGCCTGCTCGTGTACGTCCTCGCGTGGCGGCGCGGCACCACCGGCTACCGGATCATCCTGGTCGGCATCGGCATCTTCGCCATGTGCACCAGCCTGACCGACTACCTGCTCAGCCGCGCGCAGATCACCGAAGCGCAGGCGTCGATCGGCTGGCTGGTCGGCAACCTCGCCAACCGCGGCTGGGAGCACGTCGTCCCGCTGGCGTGCGCCTTGGCGGTGCTGCTGCCGCTCGTGCTGGCCCTGTCCCGGTGGATGCGCACGCTGCAGCTCGGCGACGACGTCGCGGCCGGGCTCGGCACGCCGGTCCAGCCGGTGCGGCTGGGCCTGCTGCTGGCCGGCGCCGGGCTGGTCGCCTTCGCCACGGCTTCGGCGGGCCCGATCTCGTTCGTCGCACTGACCGCACCGCAGATCGCGCAACGCCTGGCGCGTCAGCCGTCCCCGCCGCCGGCCGCGTCCGCGCTGACCGGCGCGGTCGTGGTGCTGGGCAGCGACATCCTGGCCCGCACCGTCACCGCGTCCCCGCTGCCGGTCGGCATCGTGACCGGCGTGCTCGGCGCCCCGCTGCTGCTCTGGCTGCTGGCCAGGGCCAACCGATCCGGCTCCGGAGGCTGAGAAGATGACACCGTCGTTGCGGGTGCAGGACCTGCGCGTCGCCTACGCCGACCGGGTCGTCATCGACGGCCTCGACCTCGAGATCCCGCCCGGCCGGATCACCGCGATCGTCGGCGCGAACGCGTGCGGGAAGTCGACGCTGCTGCGCACGCTGGCCCGGCTGCTGACGCCGAAGTCCGGCGGGGTGTACCTCGACGGCCGGTCGATCCAGGACCTCCCCACCCGCCAGGTCGCCCAGCAGCTCGGCATCCTGCCGCAGTCCCCGGTGGCGCCCGAGGGCATGACGGTGGCCGACCTGGTCGCCCGCGGCCGCGCCCCGCACCAGAGCTGGTGGCGGCAGTGGTCCACATCGGACGAAGGCGCGGTCGCCGCGGCGCTGGCGGCGACTTCGCTGACCGAGCTGGCCGACCGGCCGGTGGACGAGCTTTCCGGCGGCCAGCGGCAGCGGGCGTGGATCGCGATGGCCGTCGCCCAGGCCACCCCGGTGCTGCTGCTCGACGAGCCGACGACGTACCTGGACCTGGCCCACCAGATCGACGTGCTGGACCTGGTGGTCGACCTCAACCGCGGCGAAGGCCGCACGGTGGTGATGGTCCTGCACGACCTCCCGCAGGCGTGCCGCTACGCCGACCACCTGATCGCGATGAAGCAGGGCCGCGTGGTCGCCGCCGGCGACCCGGCCTCGGTGATCACCGAGGAGCTCGTCGAGACCGTCTTCGACATCCGCTGCCGAGTCACCCCGGACCCGGTGAGCGGGACCCCGCTGGTCGTCCCGATCGGCAGGCACCACCCGGCACCGGTGCACCCGGTCTGATCCTCGGGCAAGCTGGCCCCATGTACGCGCTGCCCGAAAAGACCACCGGCTCCGAGCGTGAACTGCTCGAAGCCATGCTCGACCGCAACCGGCTCGCGCTCGTCGAGAACGCCAGGGGCCTGTCCGAAACCGACGCCCGGCGGCGGCTGGTCTCGTCGCTGACCACGCCGATCGCCCTGGTCAAGCACGCCGCCGTCGCCGAGCGCCGCTGGTTCCAGTGGCTGATCGCCGGGCTCGACGAGGCCGAGATCGACGGCCCGTCGACGCCGGGGGACCCCAGTTTCGTGGTGTCCGACGAGGAAACGGTCGACGACGTGATCGCCGAGTACGAGCGGACCAGCGCCCGCTCCCGCGAGATCGCGGCCGGCTTCTCACTCGACGACCGGTGGACGCACCCGGTCGTCGGCGAGGTGACCCTGCGGTTCGTCTACCTGTTCCTGATCGAGGAATTCGCCCGCCACACCGGCCACGGCGACATCCTGCGCGAACAGATCACCGCGGGCTGACGGCGTGGCCCAGGTCGCCGAGCGGCTGCTGACGATCCCGCCGGAGAAGCTGCGCGTCGAGCGGCTCTGCGTGCTCGAGTGGTCCGGCGGACCGGTCGAGGGCTATCTCCGCATCGCCGAACCCGGATCGTGCTGGCACTTCGAGATCGTCGCGGCGGCGTACCGGGAGAACGGGCCGGACGAGCGGCAGTACGCGCTCTCCGCCGCGCCGGACGACGTCTTCGACCGGCTCGGGCGGTTCCTCGAGCCGCCGTCGACGGGACGCGTCTGGGTGCCCACCGGATCGGGCGGCGCCGCGGCGAGCGACCGGGCACTGGACGACCTGAAGCAGGCCCTTCCCGGCCCGGCGCTCGTCGTGCGCTCGACGTACCTCTACACCGTCACCGCGGTGTGGCCGTTCACCGCGCGCTGACCGCGAACTCCCCCGCGGGCTCCGCGACCACCCGCCGGTCCACGACGGACTGCAGGATCTCCCCCACCCGCACCGCGGTGTTCGACAGCAGCGACGACGTGATGCCGTGCGTGTGCTCCGTGCCGCCCTGCAGGTAGATCCCGCCGCGGACGGGCGCGTCCGTCACCAGCCGGTAGTCGCGTTCGACGCGCAGGCGGCCTTCGTCGTCCCGCAGGCACCGCGGGCCCAGTTCGCCGAGCAGCGGCGTCGGGTCCGCGGGCCGGTAGCCGGTGGCGTACACGACCGCGTCGGCTTCGAGGACCGTGCGCTCGCCGGTGGTCAGGGACTCGACCGTCACCGTTCCCGCGTCGGTCACCTCGGCCGGGCGCGAGACGTTGAACAGCCGCAAGCGCGGCACACCGAGGACCTTCTCGCGGTAGACCCGCCGGTACAGCTCGTCGATCAGGTCGATGTCGACGGCCGAGTAGTTCGTGGCGCCGTGGTAGCGCATCAGGCGGTCCTTGACCGGCTCGCCCGCGCGGTAGAACTGGTCGACGGCTTCGGGGTCGAAGATGCGGTTGGCGAACGAGCTGTCGTCGGCCGGGCTGTAGCCGTAGCGGGCGAACACCGCGCACACCTCGGCGCGGGGGAACTCGTCGTGCAGCAGCGCGGCGACCTCGGCGGCGCTCTGGCCGGCGCCGACCACGACGAACCGCTGGGGATCGCTCTCGCGCATTGCGTCCACCCGGAACAGCAGCTCGCTGTTGTGCCAGATCCGCGGCCCGGCCGTGACACCCTCGGGCAGCTGCGGCCGCAGACCCGTGCCCAGCACCAGGTTCCGGGCGCGCAGGGAGGACCCGTCCGACGCCCGGACGTCGAAGTACGCGACCTCCGCGCCGTCGTGGACCGGTGTCACCGCGACGACCTCGGTGCTGTAGGAGACGACGTCGTCGACCTTCGCCGCGGCCCACTCGAAGTAGTCGTGGAACTCCACGCGCAGCGGGAAGAGGTTCTTGTGGTTGATGAAGTCGACCAGCCGCCCGGCCGCGTGCAGGTAGTTGAGGAAGCTGAACTCGCTGGTCGGGTTCCGCATGGTGACCAGGTCCTTGAGGAAGGACACCTGCATGGTCGCGGTGTCGATCAGCATGCCGCGGTGCCAGCCGAAGCGCGGCTGCCGCTCGAGGAAGTGCGCGGTCACCGGCTCCCCGGGGCCCGAGTTGTGCTCGGCGAGGGCGATCGCCAGCGCGAGGTTCGACGGTCCGAAGCCCACGCCGACGATGTCGTAGATCGGGACCTCTGCACTCATGTTGCTCCCTCGCGCGCTCCGGTACGGTTCAGGGAACCCTAACCTAACTTAGGCGAGCCTCGCCTAGTACGTTCGTGGTGATGTTCGTCCCCCGATCATGAAAGGCACTCTCGAATGCGCGTGGCGATGTTCGGCTACCAGACCTGGGGGCACCGGACCCTGCAGGCGCTCATCGACGCCGGCCACGAGGTCGCGCTCGTGGTCACCCACCCGAAGAGCGACCACGCCTACGAGCGGATCTGGGCCGACTCCGTCGCCGACCTCGCCGCCGAGCACGACATCCGCGTGCTGCTGCGCAACCGCCCGGACGACGCCGAGCTGCTGGCCGAGCTGAAGGCCGCCGACCTCGACCTGATCGTGGCGAACAACTGGCGCACCTGGCTGCCGCCGGAGATCTTCGAGCTGCCGCGCCACGGCACCCTGAACATCCACGATTCGCTGCTGCCGGCGTACGCGGGCTTCTCGCCGCTCATCTGGGCGATGATCAACGGCGAGCCCGAGGTCGGCGTCACCGCCCACATGATGGACGGCGAACTCGACGCCGGCGACATCGTGCTGCAGCGCGCGATCCCGGTCGGGCCGGCCGACACCACGACCGACCTGTTCCACCGCACGGTCGACCTCATCGCCCCGATCACCGCCGAAGCCATCTCGCTGATCGAGACCGGCTACACGCCGGTGCCGCAGGACCGGTCGAAGGCCAGCTTCTTCCACAAGCGCGCCAAGCGGGACAGCCTGATCGACTGGACGCTGCCGCCCGCGGACCTCGAACGGTTCGTCCGCGCGCTGTCCGACCCGTACCCGAACGCCTTCGCCTACCACCGCGGCGAGGAGCTGCGGATCCTCAAGGCGTCGGTGTCGCAGGGCCACTACGGCGGCACCCCGGGCCGGATCTTCATCCGCGAGGGCGACGGCGTGGTGATCGTCGCCGGGCCGCACGCGCGCAGCGGCCGGGCGCCCGGCCTGCTCGTCGAGCGCGTCCGCACCGCCGACGGGACCGACCTGCCCGCGCACGAGTATTTCAAGACGATGGGCGGCTACTTGACCGACCGTCCGTGACCGGTCAGCGGGACATCCCTTGGCGGCGGGCGCGCCGGTGAGCAGGATGTCCCGCATGGCCGGGATCAGCTTCCTCGAGGACCACCGCACGTGGGTGCTCGGCGGGGGTTCGAGCACGTACGCGCTGCGGCTCGACGAGGACGACGTCCCGGTGCACGTCCACTGGGGACCGCCGCTGGCCGACACGGACGTGGCCGAGCTGGCCGGGAAATCGCTTCCGTGGTGGGACGGGTTCAACGACCCCAACGAAGGGCTCGACGAGCTCGCCGCCGACGGCGGCACCCGGTACTGGACGCCCGCCCTGCAGGTCCGGTTCGCCGACGGCACGCGGGCCCTCGAATGGCGGTACACCGGCTTCGAAGCGGCCGACGATCACCTGCGGCTGTTGTTCGCGGACCGGCACTACCCCCTGCGGATCACGCTGCACTACCGGCTGCGCGGCGCCGTCCTCGAACGCTGGACCGAGCTGAGCGCGGACACCGACGTCGAGGTGGTCCGGGCCGACTCGGCGACCTGGGCGCTGCCGGTATTCGAGGACTACCGGCTCAGCCACGTCACCGGCCGCTGGGCGGCGGAGACGCAGCTGCACCGTTCGCCCGCGGCGCACGGTGAAACCGTGTTCGCGAGCCGCCGCGGGATCACCGGCCACCACGCGAACCCGTGGGTGATGGTCGACGACGGCACGGCGACCGAGCGCCACGGCGAGGTCTACGGCGTCGCGCTGGCGTGGAGCGGGTCGTGGCGGCTGACCACCACGCGCTCGTCGACCGGGCGGCTGACGGTGAGCGGCGGCTTCGGGCAGGACGGCGTCGTCCACCGCGTCGGGCCGGGACGTCCGCTGGTCACCCCGGTTTCGGCCGGGCTGTACACCGACGGCGGGTTCGGCGCGGCGAGCCGCGCGTGGCACGCGTACGTCCTCGCGCACGTCCTGCCGCACCCGGAAGAGCTGCGGCCGGTGCTCTACAACTCGTGGGAGGCCACCGGGTTCGACGTCACCGAGGCCGGGCAGCGCGCCCTCGCCGAGCGGGCGGCCGCGCTCGGTGTCGAGCTGTTCGTGATGGACGACGGCTGGTTCGGCGCCCGCACCGGCGACCACGCCGGGCTCGGCGACTGGGAGGTCAACCGCGCGCGCTTCCCGGACGGGCTGAAGCCGCTGGTCGAGGCGGTGCACGGGCTCGGCATGCGGTTCGGCATCTGGGTGGAGCCGGAGATGGTCAACCCGGACAGCGACCTCTACCGCGCCCACCCGGACTGGGTGCTGCACCACCCGCACCGGCGCCGCTCGGAGCTGCGGCGGCAGCTGGTGCTCAACTTCGCGCGCCCGGACGTCGCCGCCTGGGCGCACGAGTGGCTCGACCGGCTTGTCGGCTCGCACGGCGTCGACTTCCTGAAGTGGGACATGAACCGGCCGTTCAGCGAAGCGGGCTGGCCCGGCGAGCCCGACCAGGACCGGCTGTGGGTGGAGCACACGCGGGCGGTGTACGCGCTGCTCGACCGGCTGCGCGCGGACCACCCCGGGCTGCGGATCGAGTCCTGCTCCGGCGGCGGCGGGCGGATCGACCTCGGCGTGCTCGCCCGCACCGACCAGGTCTGGACTTCCGACAACACCGACGCCCTCGACCGGCTGCGGATCCAGCACGGCTACGGCCAGCTCTACCCCGCCCGCGCGATGTCGGCGTGGGTCACCGACAACCCGAACTTCGTGACGGCGCGGTCGGTCCCGCTGCGATTCCGGTTCCACGTCGCCATGGCCGGCGTGCTCGGCCTCGGCGGCGACATCGTGCACTGGCCCTCCGAAGATCTCGCGCTCGCCCGGGATCTCGTCGCGCTGTACAAGGACGTCCGGCCGGTGGTGCAGCACGGCGCGCTGTACCGGCTCCGGCCGCCGGTCGACGACGGCGTCACCGCCCTGCAATACGTCCACGGCGATCGCGCGGTCGTGTTCGCCTACCGGCAGTCCGCGCACTTCAACGCGCCGGAGCGGCCGCTTCGGCTCGACGGCCTCGACCCGGCCGCACGCTACCTCGATCCGGCTTCGGGCCGCACGCACAGCGGGGCGGTGCTGCTCGCGCACGGCCTGCCCTTCGACTTGCCCGCCGGGGACTTCGCCAGCACCGTCGTCCGACTCGAACGCATAAAGATCTGATCTATCTCCCGCTTTCCGCGGTTCCCGTGGCGCCGGACGCTTGACATCGCCGAATAGGTCCGATGAAATGCGTCATACATCACATATGGTGGAAGGTGGCTTGGACATGAGACGGTCCCTGGCGCTGGGAGCAGCGGTGCTCCTGGCGGTGAGCGGGTGTTCGGTCGGCTCGAACACCGGCAGCGGCGGCGACGCGGAGATCACCTTCCTGACGTTCGAGACCCCGAACCTCACCCCGGCCTACTGGGACGCCGCGATCAAGCGCGTCACGGACAAGAACCCCGGCATCAAGGTCAAGAAGCTCGTCGCGCCGACCGCCGACGGGCGGACGTCGTACGCGAAGCAGCTGCTGCAGTCGGGGCAGTTCCCGGACGTGATGATCGCCGTGGACTCGGCCGGCTTCGCCGAAGCGGGCAACCTCTACGCGTGGACGCCCGAGGAGCTGAAGGACTTCCAGTTCCCGCAGGCCAACCCGGTGAACGGCAAGTACTACCAGCTGCCGGCCAACACCCAGACCATCCCGCCGGTCTACTACAACAAGAAGATGTTCGCCGACGCGGGCATCGCGGCGCCGCCGAAGACGTGGGACGAGCTGGTCGCCGACGCCGGCAAGCTCAAGGACAAGGGCTTCTCGCCGTTCACCATCGGCGGCGGCAAGGACGGCTTCCCGTCGTCGATGATCCTCTCCGGCCTGGTCAGCACCGAGGTCTACAACACGGTGCCGGACTGGCTCACCCAGCGCCGTGAGGGCAAGGTGAAGTTCACCGATCCGGCGTTCCAGCACGCGTTCTCGAAGCTCGCCGACCTCGCGGCGAAGGGGTACGTGGACAAGACCAGCGTCTCGCGCGACTACGCGGCGACCGAGCAGGCGTTCCTCGACGGCCAGAGCGCGATGTACCCGATGGGCAACTGGTTCGCCGCCAACGCCGACTCGAAGAAGCACGACTTCGAGGTGGGCGTGTTCAACTTCCCCACCGAGGACGGCAAGCTGGTCGTCCCCGCCTACACCGGCGGCGGCATGATCGTCAACGCCAAGGCCGCGAACCTCGACGCGGCGCGGAAGTTCGCCCTCGGCTTCCAGCTCGACAAGGACCAGCTGGACGCTTCGGTGAAGGCCGACGGGCTGTTCCCGGCGATCAAGGGCTACACACCGCCGTCCGACGTCGGGCCGACGTTCAAGGCCGGGTACGACCTGTATTCGCAGGCGGTGCAGCAGAACGCCGTGGTGCACGCCTTCCGGTGGGAGACGGCCGACGACGGCCTGCTGCCCGGGATGAAGGACAAGGTCGACCAGGCCGCGCAGGACGTGATCACCGGCCGCAAGCCGGTGGCCGACGCGTGCGCGTTCCTGGACACCGAGTGGGCGAAGGCGGGCTGACGTCCTTGACCGCCGTCGTCTCCCGCCCGGCCCCGCCCCGCCCGGTCGCGTCCCGCCGCCGACGGCGGCCGGTCCTGCCCCGGCTCACCCACTTCGCGTCGTTCGGCGCGCCGGGCGTGCTCGTGTACCTGTGTTTCGTGATGGCGCCGATCCTGATCAGCTTCGGGTACAGCCTGACCGACTACAACCCGTTCCACCCGCCGGTGAAGTTCGCCGGCTTCGCCAACTACCGGCTGCTGTTCACCGACTCGCAGTTCCTCACCGCGCTGCAGGTGACCACGATCCTGACGTTGATCGTGGTCATCGTGCCCAACCTGCTGGGCTTGGGGGTGGCGTTGCTGCTGGACCGGAAAGGGTGGCTGTACAACGCTTTGCGGAGCGTGTTCTTCACGCCGGTGATCCTCAGCTCGGTGGTGGTGTCGATCGTCTGGTCGCGCTTGCTCGACGACCGCGGGCCGCTGAATTCACTGCTGCGGGCGGTGGGTGTCGAGCACCCGCCGGGCTGGCTGTCCGACCCGGACGTGGCGCTGTATTCGGTGGCGTCGATCGTGTGCTGGCAGATGCTCGGGTTCTGCGTGGTGGTCTACCTGGCCGGGCTGCAGGGCGTGCCCCAGGAGCTGCTCGAAGCCGCGGAGATCGACGGGGCGGGGCCGCTGCGCCGGTTCCGGGCGGTGACGTGGCCGCTGCTGGCGCCGTCGCTGACGATCAACACGGTGGTGCTGCTGATCTCGGCGTTCAAGACCTACGACTACGTCAAGGTGATCACCAACGGCGGCCCGGGCTCGGGCGCGACGGCCACCATCGCGTTCGACGTCCTGCAGACGGGCTTCGACTCCAACCACGTCGGTTACGCGTCGGCGATGGCGGTGGTGATGCTGGTGATCGTCGCCGTCGTCACGACGATCGTGCTGGGTTTCCTGCGCCGCCGGGAGGTTGACCTGTGACCCGCGCGTTGGCCCGCCCCACGGCGGCCGTCCTGGTCGGCGCGGCGTTCTTCGTGCCGCTGTACCTGGTGCTGGCGAACGTGTTCAAGCGGGGGGACTTGATCGCGAAGGAGCCGGCGTCGCTGCCGTGGCCGCCGACGCTGTCGAACATCCACGCGGTGCTGACCCGGCCGGACGGCCTGTTCTGGGTGAGCCTGACGAACAGCATCGTGGTGACGGTGCTGTCGATCCTGGTGCTCGTGGTGCTGTCGGCGATGCTGGGCCACTACCTGGCGCGCTCGGGCAAGCGGTGGACGAAGGTGCTCACGCTCGTGCTGCTCGCCGGGTTGATGATCCCGCCGCAGGTGATCCTGATCCCGATCACGGACGTCCTGCGGATCACCCACCTGATGGCGACGTTGCAGGGGCTGATCCTGTTCAACGTCGGGTACTACGTGCCGTTCGGGGTGTTCGTGTTCACCGGGTTCATCCGCGGGGTGCCGGTGGAGCTCGAGGAGGCGGCGTTGCTCGACGGCGCAAGCCGGATGCAGGTGTTCTGGCGGGTGGTGTTCCCCTTGCTGCGTCCGGCGACGGCGTCGGTGTTGATCTTCCTGGGCGTGTGGATCTGGAACGACTTCATCGACCCGTTGATCATCCTCGGGCCGAGCCAGGGGACCACGATCACGACGGGGATCTACCGGTCGATCGGGCAGTACCAGGCGGACCTGGGGAGCGTGTTCGCGCTGATGTTCCTGGCTACGCTGCCGGTGTTGATCTTTTACCTGGCGTTGCAGAAGCAGTTCGTGAAGGGGTTGACGGGCGGGGCAACGAAGGGGTGAGCGGCGCCCTCGCGCGAGAGCACCGCTCCAACCCTGGAACAGTCAGCGCTCTGTTTTGAGAGCACCGCTCACCACGACGCCAGAGCGGCGCGCGCAGTTGAGAGCACTGCTCACCGGGCGGCGCGAGCGGCGCTCGCGTCCGAGAGCGCCGCTCTCTAGTTTTTCCCGGGTGGCGCTCCGCTTCAAGAGCACCGCTCTCGCCTTCAAGAGCACTGCTCTCGCCGAGGAAGAGGCTGTGCTCCGTTCCATTAGCACCGCTCCGTGCTCGCACCAGAAAGCATTCACCCCAAGAGCGCTGCTCGCACATGCTGAAATCCGAGGGCGCCCGCTGCCACCCAACCCCCGATCGCAGCGGTGGACCCGCGAGCGAACATCAAACTGAGAGCAACGCTCGCTCACGCCGACGAGCGGCGTTCACATGCGAGAGCACTGCTCACAAACTGATCGTCCCTGCACTCCCAAACCGAGAGCACTGCTCACTTCTCGGCGCGAGCAGCGCTCACCCCCCAGAGCACCGCTCACCACGACGCCAGAGCGGCGCACACAGCCGAGAGCACTGCTCACAAAGCGATCCCCTCCGCTCTACGAACCGAGAGCACCGCTCACCAAAGCCCACTCCGCGCGAGCACCCCAGGCTCACAACTCGCTGACCTTGCCCCCATCAACCACCAGCCGGCGCGTCACCTGCACCGCATCGAGCATCCGCCGATCGTGCGTCACCAGCAACAACGTCCCCGGATACTTCTCCAAAGCCGCCTCCAGCTGCTCGATCGCCGGCAGGTCCAGGTGGTTGGTCGGCTCGTCGAGCACCAACAGGTTCACCCCGCGCGCCTGCAACAAGGCCAGCGCCGCTCGCGTCCGCTCCCCCGGCGAAAGCGTCGCCGCCGAGCGCAGCACGTGTGCCGCCTTCAAGCCGTACTTCGCTAGCAGCGTCCGGACCTCGGCGTCGGCCAACTCCGGCACCTCCCGCGCGAACGCCGAAGCGAGCGGCACGTCACCCAGGAACAACCGCCGGGCCTGGTCGACCTCCCCGACCACCACACCCGGCCCGAGCGCAGCGGCCCCGGACTCCAGCGGAACCCGCCCCAGCAAAGCGGCCAGCAGCGTCGACTTGCCCGAGCCGTTGGCCCCGGTGATGGCGACCTTGTCCGCCCAGTCGATCTGCAGGTCCACCGGCCCGAGCGTGAACGACCCCCGCCGCACCACCGCGCCGCGCAATGTCGCGACCACCGCGCCCGCCCGCGGGGCCGCGGCGATCTCCATCCGCAGCTCCCACTCCTTGCGCGGCTCCTCGACGACCTCCAGCCGTTCGATCATCCGGTCGGTCTGCCGCGCCTTCGACGCCTGCTTCTCCGTCGCGTCGGCGCGGAACTTGCGGGCCGCCTTGTCGTTGTCGGGCTGCTTCCGGCGAGCGTTCTTCACGCCCTTCTCCATCCATGCCCGCTGCATCCGCCCCCGCGCCTCCAGCGACGCCTTCGTGTCGGCGTATTCCTCGTACTCCTCGCGCGCGTGCCGCCGGGCGACTTCGCGCTCCTCGAGGTACGCCTCGTACCCGCCGCCGTAGACGTTCACCTGCTGCTGGGCCAGATCCAGCTCCACGACGCGATCCACCGTGCGGGCCAGGAACTCGCGGTCGTGGCTCACCAGCACCGTCGCCGCGCGCAGGCCGGACACGAACCGCTCCAGGCGGGCCAAGCCGTCCAGGTCGAGGTCGTTCGTCGGCTCGTCGAGCAGAAAGACGTCGTAGCGGCTCAGCAGCAACGACGCGAGCCCCGCCCGCGCCGCCTGGCCGCCCGAGAGCGACGTCATCGGCTGGTCAAGGTCCACGGCCAGGCCGAGGTCGGCGGCCACTTCGGCGGCCCGTTCGTCGAGGTCGGCGCCGCCGAGGGCCAGCCAGCGGTCGAGTGCCGTGGCGTAGCGGTCGTCCGCGCCGTCGTCGCCCGCCGTCAGGGCCTCCGTCGCCGAGTCGAGGTCGGCCTGGGCCGCCGCGACGCCGGTGCGCCGAGCCAGGAAGGCCCGCACCGACTCGCCTTCGCGGCGTTCCGGCTCCTGCGGCAGGTGCCCGACCGTCGCGGCCGGCGGGTTCAGCCGGACCTCGCCGCTGTCCGGCTTCGCGAGCCCGGCCAGGGTCCGCAGCAGCGTCGACTTGCCGGCACCGTTGACCCCGACCAGGCCGACGACGTCCCCCGGCGCGACGACCAGATCGAGACCGGAGAAGAGGATGCGATCACCGTGGCCCGCGGCCAGGTCCTTCGCGACGAGAGTTGCGCTCATGAGGTAGCCGAGTCTACGACCTCGTGGGGAACTGTCAGATCAAGGTCAAAACCACCGACAGTGTGTGTCCTGTGGCGCTTTGATCACTCACTGTGGGTACCCTGTTCGGTTGTCGGTGCCACAACTCGTCAGCGCAAGAACACAGAAGTGCCACGAACACAGTGAGGTCGGTGAACAGCATGGGCGAGCCCGCTCCCCCGGTCACCCTCGGCCGCAGGCCGAAACCGAGGGAAAGCCGCCCGTCCGCGCCCCGGCCCACGGTGAGCCGGCGCCGCGAGGTCAGTCACGCGAGCGCGCGGTCGCTGCTGATGACCGTCCTCGGCGAGTACGCGCTGCCGCGGGACAAGCCGGTGTGGACCTCGATGCTCGTCGAGGTGCTGGGCATCCTCGACATCGAGGAGAAGTCGGCGCGGCAGGCGCTGGCCCGCTCCGCCGCCGAGGGCTGGGTGGTTTCCGAGCGCGTCGGGCGCCGCGTGCGCTGGTCGCTGACGCCGCCGGGGCGCCGCCTGCTGACCGAGGGCGCCGACCGGATCTACGCGTTCGGCCGCGAGGAACGCCGGTGGAACGGCCAGTGGCTGATGCTGATCGTCTCCGTGCCCGAGTCCAAGCGCGACCTGCGGCACCGGCTGCGCACCCGGCTGACCTGGGCGGGCTTCGGCTCGCCGGTCGCCGGCGTGTGGGTCAGCCCGGACCTGTCGCGGCAGCGGGAGGCCCAGCAGATCGTCAGCGAGCTCGGCCTGGACGCGCAGGCGATGTCGTTCACCGCTGCCTACGGCGAGGTCGGCGAGCAGGAGTCGATGGTCGCGCGGTCCTGGGATCTGACCGACCTGAAGGACCGCTACGAGGACTTCATCGACCGGTTCACCGGCCTGCACCCCACCGGCGGCCGCGCGGTGCTGCGCGCGCAGACCGAGCTGGTCCACGAATGGCGGCGGTTCCCGTTCCTCGACCCGCAACTGCCGGCCGAGCTGCTCCCGGCGAAGTGGAGCGGGACGAAAGCGGCGGAACTGTTCCATCACAAACACGTCGACTGGCGCCCCGAGGCCCAGCAGTATTGGGACGACATCGTCGAAGCCGAAGAAGCAGGGTGAACATGACCGACCAGGTCCGCCTCGATCGTGACGGCGGGCTCGCCGTCCTGACCGTCGACGCTCCGCCGCTGAACCTCTACACGGCCTCGCTGCAGTCCTCGCTGGGTTCGGCGATCGACGAGCTGGAGGCCGAACCCGCGCGGGCGCTGCTGGTCCGCGCCGAGGGCAAGATCGTCAGCGGCGGCGTCGACGTCTCGCTGTTCGACGCCCAGGGCTCGCCCGCCGAGGCGAAGGTGCTCTTCGACCAGATGCTGGCGGTGCCGGACCGGGTCGCCGCGCTGCCGTTCCCGACCGTCTTCGCCGCGCACGGCCTGTGCCTGACCTGGGCGTTCGAGGTGGCCGTGGCCTGCGACATCATCCTGGCGGCCGACCGCGCGAAGTTCGGCCTGGTCGAGAAGGTCGTCGGCCTGACCCCGACGATGGGCGGCACCCAGCGGCTCGCCGCGCGGGCCGGCGTCGGGCGCGCCAAGGAGTTCGTGATGACCGGCGACACCTACGACGCGGCAACCCTGGAGCGCTGGAACGTCGTCAACCGGGTCCTGCCGAGCGACGGCTTCGACGACGCCGCGCGCGCCTTCGCCCGCCGGCTGGCCGAGGGGCCGACCCGTGCCCACGTGGCGACGAAGCGCGTCCTCGACCACTTCGCCGCCGGCGGCGTCCCGGAGGCGAACGCGCACATCACCACGATCGCGGCCGAGCTGTTCGAGACCGAGGACCTCCGCAACGCCGTGAAGTCGTTCCTCGCCGACGGACCGGGGAAGGCGACCTTCTCCGGGCGTTAACCGTCCGTTCGGACACCGGTTGCCGCCGTTCGGGCCTGCGCGGTTCTCCCCGCACCAGGTTACATTCGATGTGGTCTAGACCACATCGTCCCCCGCCTCGTGCCGCTTGGAGAACCGCCATGAGACGCACTCCCGCACGACTACGCTCCGCACTCGCCGCCTTGCTCATCGCGCTCGGCGGCACCGCGGCGCTCGCGCCACCCGCCGCCGCAGCCGGTTCGCTGACCGCCACCCTGGCGTTGAGCGGCACCACCGGCACCTACACCGTCGCCAACACCGGGACCACGTCGGTGAGCAACTGGGCGATCACCTTCACGCTGCCCGCCGGGGTCACCGCGTCGACCGGGGAAAACGGCACGGTGACGCAGAACGGCACCCAGGTCACGCTGACGCCCGCGTACTACATCGCGACGCTGGCGCCGGGCCGGAACACCTACCCGTACAGCCCGACGTTCCGGCTCAGTGCGGCCGCGACGCCGACCCAGTGCCGCGTCGACAACGCCAACTGCGACGGTTCACCGGACACGCCACCGGGCGCGCCGTCGAACCTGCGTCTCGTCACGAAGACGACCAAGACGGTCGCGCTGGCGTGGAACGCGTCGGTGGCCGGCTCGCTCCCGGTGACCGGGTACGACGTCTACCAGGGCGCCTCCCTGGCCGCGTCGGTGACCGGGACGAGCGCGACCGTTTCCGGGCTCGCCCCGGGGACGGCCTACACGTTCACGGTGAAGGCCAAGGACGCCAAGGGGAACACGTCCCCGGCGAGCACTGCCCTGTCCGTGACGACGAACAGCCCGGCCGACGACACGCAGCCACCGTCCGCCCCGACCGGGTTGCGCTCGACGGCCGCCGACTCCGGCAGCGTCTCGCTGGCCTGGACGGCGTCGACGGACAACACCGGCGTGATCGGCTACGACGTGTACCGGGGATCGGTGCTGGCCACGACGGTGACCACGACGTCGGCGGTGGTGACCGGCCTGGCACCGTCCACTTCGTACACGTTCACGGTCCGCGCCCGCGACGGCTACGACAACGTATCGGCGCCGAGCGCCGCGGTGACCGCCCGGACGGGTGACATCGTCTCGGGGTACGCGAAGGTCGGGTACTTCGTGCAGTGGGGCATCTACGGGCGCCAGTACTTCGTGAAGAACCTGGAGACCTCGGGCGCGGCGGCGAAGCTGACGCACCTGCTGTACGCGTTCGAGAACATCGATCCGGTGAACCTGACCTGCCTGTCCGGCGTCACGAAGGGCACCACGGCGAATCCGCAGGACCCCAACCAGGGTGACGGCGCCGGTGACGCCGAGGCCGACTACTCGCGGCCGTTTTCCGCGGCGCAGTCGGTGGACGGCGTGGCCGACACCGGTTGGGAGTCGCTGCGCGGCAACTTCAACCAGCTCAAGAAGCTGAAGGCGAAGCACCCGAACCTGAAGGTGCTGGTGTCGCTCGGCGGCTGGACGTACTCGAAGTACTTCTCCGACGTCGCGGCGACGGACGCGTCGCGCAAGAAGTTCGTTTCGTCCTGTGTGGACACCTGGCTGAAGGGCAACATCGCGCCCTACGGCGGTGCGGGCGGACCGGGCACCGCGGCCGGCATCTTCGACGGCATCGACCTCGACTGGGAGTGGCCGGCCAGCGGCGACGGGCACCCGGGCAACCACTGGAGCCCCAACGACAAGGCGAACCTGACGGCGCTGCTGGCCGAGTTCCGCACGCAGCTGGACGCCTACGGCGCGACGACCGGCAAGCGGTACCAGCTGCACGCGTTCACCCCGGCGGACCCGGCGAAGGTCGCGGCCGGCTGGGACCTGTCGAAGGTGTTCAGCTCCCTGGACGTGGCCAACGTGCAGGGGTACGACTTCCACGGCTCGGGCAGCGACAACTCGTGGGAGCCGAACCGCACCGGCCACCAGGGCAACCTGTACGCCGACGCGGACGACCCGTACAATTTCCACTTCAGTGCGGAAAGCGCGATCAATGCGTACACGAACGCGGGCGTCGACCCGCGACGGCTGACGCTCGGCCTGGCCTTCTACGGCCGCGGCTGGCAAGGCGTGGCCGACGGCGGAAAGTTCGGCGAATGGCAATCGGCGAACGGTGCGGCGCCGGGTCAGTTCGCCGAAGAAGCGGGCACCCGCGGGTACGCGAACCTGGTGGCGAGCGTGCCGAACTGCACGGTCCACCACGACACGGCCGCCGTCGCGACGTCGTGCTACACGGGCAACGGCGGGCAGTGGTGGACGTTCGACGACGCGTGGTCGATCGGGCTGAAGACCACGTGGCTCAAGTCGCGCGGGCTGCTCGGCGTGATGGCGTGGGAGATGTCGGGCGACACCGGCGCGTTGATGAACGCGGTGAGCGCCGGGCTCGGCTGAGGGATGTGCGTTCAGCCCGCTGAACAGTTCCGTTCAGCGGGCTGAACCCTTTCTTTGGGACACAAAGAAAAGCTTGACCAGTCATGGTCTGGACCATGACACTGAGCCGGCGCGCGTCCCCAGACACCGTCGTCTCGAGGAGAGCAATGTCCCGATTCCGCAAAGTGCTCGCGCTGATCCCCCTGCTCGTGGGCCTGGCCGCCGTCCCGGCCCCGGCTTTAGCAGCCCCGGCTGCGTTCACCCACCCGGGCGTGTTGGTGAGCCGGCCGCAGCTCGACTTCGTCAAGGCCAAGGTGAACGCGGGCGCCCAGCCGTGGAAGGCGGCGTACGACCAGGCGCGGGCCAGCTCGTACGCGTCCCTGTCCCGGACGCCGAAGCCGCGCGCGGTGGTCGAATGCGGCTCGTATTCGAACCCGAACTACGGCTGCACGGACGAGCGCGAAGACGCACTGGCGGCGTACACGGACGCCCTGATCTGGTACATCACCGGCGACACGCGCTACGCGCAGAAGGCGATCGCCCTGATGGACGCGTGGTCGGCGGTGATCACGAGCCACACGAACAGCAACGCCCCGCTGCAGACGGGCTGGGCGGGCTCGTCGTGGCCACGGGCGGCGGAGATCATCAAGTACACGTATTCGAGTTGGCCGAATTCGGGCCGCTTCGCCACGATGTTGCGCAATGTCTACTTGAGCAAGGTGATCAACGGCAGTAACAGCAACGGCAACTGGGAACTGTCCATGATGGAGGCCGCGGTCGGCATTTCGGTGTTCCTGGAGGACAGGACGAGCTACGACAAGGCGGTAACCCGCTACCGCAACCGCGTCGCGGCGTACGTGTATTTGTCATCGGACGGCGCGCTCCCGAAGACGGTCCCGGGCAGTGGCCTGTCCTCTCGCGACCAGATCGTGAACTATTGGCAGGGCCAGTCGACGTTCGTGGACGGCCTGACCCAGGAAACCTGCCGCGACTTCACCCACACGGGCTACGGAATAGCGGCCATAGCGGACGTGGCCGAGACACTCCGCATCCAGGGCGAAGACGTGTACCCGACGGAGATCGGCACCCGCCTGCGCCAGGCGTTGGGCTTCCAGTCGAAGTACCAGCTGGGAGCGGCGGTGCCGTCGTGGCTGTGCGGAGGCCACCTGAACCTGGGCCTCGGCCCGGTGACGGAGGTGGGCTTCAACGCCCTGAACACCCGGCTGGGCATCGCGATGTCGAACACCCAGACCTTGACGGAGCGCCAGCGCCCGGCGGGCTCGAACAACCTGTTCGTGGCATGGCAGACCCTGACCCACGCCGGCAACCCTGCGTAAGCCCCGTCCCCAGTCCTTTTGAGGTGTTTTTGCAGGTCAGAGGGACTGGGGACCCTGCTTGCAGGGCCGTTCGAGGGGCACGCTAGAGTACTTCTCACGCACTCAGGGAGTGCGGGTCCGGGCTGTGGCGCAGTTTGGTAGCGCACTTGACTGGGGGTCAAGGGGTCGCAGGTTCAAATCCTGTCAGCCCGACGGACAAGCCACGTTTACGCAGGTAGACGTGGCTTTCGTCGTATCAGGGGTCCGGTCAGACGCCGACCCGGGGCATGCCGGACTGACCGAACTGTTCCGGTACGAGGCCGCGCTGAACGACTTCACCAGCCGCTACCCGCAAGCGATCCTGTGGGTCTACGACATCACGCGGTACCGCGAGAACATCGTCTTCGACTTGCTCAAGACCCCACCCGCAGGTGCTGATGTGCGGCGTGCTGCCGGAGAACCCGTACTACCTGCCCCCGGCGCCCCTGGCAACGGGGCGTGCCTCCACCCACGTCCGGCGGGGGGGCGAGGCCGGCGACACGGTCATAGCCGCCGTTGCGCCCCAGTCCAGCAGCCGGTTCGCCAACCCCGACCGCGGAGTCAGGCGTTCACTGCGGTCGGGGCGGCCCCCTTTTTGATCGCGCTGTCCATTGCGGATTCGTTCGCGGCGAGCGGTAATGGCGAGAGCGGCAGCGAGCACGGACAGGATCTCGTACTCCAAGACTGGGAAGTCCGACGAGGGCTCACGCTGCAGCTCGGCCGATCTCGCCACGGGACGGTCGTTAGAAGGCCTTCGCCGCGGCCTCGGCCACCGTCTGGTCCTGCTCTCAGCGGCCCTGGCCTCCCCCGCGACGGCAACCCGCCGGGCGTCCTCCAGCGACACGGACTCCGACCTGACGATCATGGCCAGGTCCCTTCTGCCGTGGATACGCGGTGGTGAACCCCAGCGTGGTGCCGTCCGGCGTCGGGCACCTCCGCCCGGCAGGCCGACAACCGCGGTCGATCTCGGGCCCGGCGGGCCGAAGCCCCGCCCGCCAGCCCGCCCGATGCTGGGACCGGTCCGGAGACCGAACGAACCGCAGGAGGCAGACATGGCCGTCACGGTGGGACTGCTCGTCACGCTGGAGGCACAGCCGGGCAAGGAGGCCGACGTCGAAGAATTCCTCAACACCGGCCGCTCGCTGGTCGAGGACGAGCCGGACACCTACCCCTGGTTCGCCGTCAAACTCGGACCGACGACCTACGCGATCGTGGACTTCTTCCCCGACGACGCCGGCCGCACGGCCCACCTGCAGGGAAAAGTCGGCCAAGCCCTCGGGGCGCAGGCCGACGAGCTGTTCTCGAAGCCGCCGGACATCGCGCAACTCGATGTGCTGGCCGCGAAGCTGAAATAAGGAGAGCCGAACACAGCGCTCGTCATCGTCGAGGGCAGCGCGACGAAGACGACGGTGAGGCCCGCCGAGGTGCTGCACGCCGTGATCCAGCATCGGTCGAGCCTGTCGAGCCGGGGCCCGTCGGCTCGCAAGGGTGCTCGAACCCGGCATTCCAAGCTGCTCCCGCCGCGTATCTCGTCCTCGACCGCGACCTCAGGATCCACGCCGCCGATCCGGCCTACACCACGGCCACGCTGACCAGCGCGACCGACCTGGCCAGTCGCGAGAGACGGCGGACGGGCCTGATCAGGCAGTGACAACCCGCGCAGCCGGCCGCGAACCCCGGCGCAGGGAAACGGCAAATGCTCGGCGGGGCGCCCGGGGTCAGCGGCGGATGAGCCCCAGGTCCGTCGCGGTCGCCACGGCGGCGGTGCGGGAGTCGACGCCGAGTTTGGTGTAGCAGCGCGCCAGATGCGACTTCACCGTGCCTTCGGTGAGGTGCAAGCGCTGCGCGATGGCCCGGTTGGACAGCCCGTCGGCGACCAGGGTGAGGACCTCCATCTCCCGCCGGGTGACCGCGACATCGGGTCGGCGCATCCGGTCGAGGAGCCGGTCGGCGACGGTCGGCGCCAAGGTGGTGCGCCCGGCCGCGGCGGTCCGCACCGCGGCGGCCAGTTCGTCGGGATGGGCGTCCTTGAGCAGGTACCCGGTGGCCCCGGCCTCGATGGCGGGCAGGGTGTCGGCGTCGGTGTCGTAGGTGGTGACGACCAGGACGCGGGGCGCGCCCGGCCGCGCGGTGATCGCCGCGGTCGCGTCGGCTCCGGTCATCCCGGGCCCGAACTGCAGGTCCATCAGGACCACGTCGATGTCCCCTTCGGCTGCTCGCGCCACGGCGGCTTCGGCTGTCGCGGCTTCGGCGACCACCACCAGGCCGGGCTCGGTCTCCAGTACCGCGCGCAGTCCCGCCCGCACGACGGGGTGGTCGTCGGCCAGCAGCAGCCGGATCGGGGTGCCGGTCACGACCGGGCCTCGAGCCGGGTATCGCCGGGCAGGGGAAGCCGGGCGGCCAGCGCCGTGCCGCGACCGGGTGCCGACTCGACGGCGAAGGAACCACCCAGCGCCTGGCTGCGGGTACGCATCGCCGCGAGCCCGAACCCGCCTTCGCCGGGATCGGCCACCGGCAGTGTCCCGTCGTCGAAGCCGGCCCCGTCGTCGACGACGTCGAGGGCGACCTCGTCACCGAGGTAGCTCAGGGTGACCTCGGCCGTGGCGGCGCCGGCGTGCCGGACGGTGTTGGCGAGCGCGGCCTGGGCGATGCGCAGCAGCGCGACCTCGTGCGCGGCCGGCAGCGGGACCGGGTCGCCGGTGACGTGGAAGCTCGCGGTGAGCCGGTGCCGGGTACTGGTGGTGGCGCACAAGCGTTCCAGCGCACCGGCCAGCGTGGTGTCGTCGAGCGCCGGCGGGGTGAGCGCGGCGACGAAGCGGCGCGCCTCGGCGAGGTTGTCCGCGGCGGCCTGGCGGGCCTGCTCCACGTAGCGGGCGGCATTGCCCGAGCCTTCGGGCAGGGACCGGCCGGCGGCGCGCAGCAGCAGCTGGATGCTCGACAGCCCTTGAGCGAGGGTGTCGTGGATCTCGCGGGCCAGGCGCTCCCGCTCGGCCAGCACCCCGGCGGTGTGCTGCGCCTCGGCCAGGTCGGCGCGCGTTTCGGTCAGCTCCTCGATCAACCGCTGACGGCGTTCGCTTTCCCGGTACAGCGCCTGGTAGCCCCACACCACGGCGACCGCGACGGCCGCACCGAGCGCCGGGCCGATCGCGGCTGCCGGGCTGAACCCACCCTGGTGGGCGGCGAAAGCGGTGATCGCGACCACCGCCGTCGCGATCACCGCGGCCGGCCCGAAGCGCCGCGGCAACAGGTGCAGCTGCAGGAAGTACAGCGGGAACGCGACCCACACCCCGTCGGCGGTCAGCACCACCAGCACGAGCCACCCGGCGTTCAGCAGCCCCAGCCACGCCGCGGCGGCCCACCGCGACGCGCGAACCCGCGGCAGCAGCGGCCCGGCCGCGTACACGACGGCGCACGCCACCACCACCGCGACGACTGCGGCGGTGTGAGCGCGGCCCCCGGCCACGGCCCGCACCGCCGCCAAGGCGAGCAGGGCGAGCACCAGCAGGTGCAGGCACCAGGTCAGCACCCGGCTGGTCGGGGTCAGGGCAGGAGCGGTGTTCACAGTGCTTCCCAGCCTACGGAGCCGTGGCTCGAGCCACCTCTATCGAAAGGTGGAGACGGCGCGCCGCAGTCCGGCCCGGGAAGTGCCATCCCCGGCCCGATGCCGCAGCGGTGGTCCGCGACGACGATCGACGCCATGTTCGTCGCCTGGAGAGACCTCAAGTTCGCCAAAGGGCGCTTCGCCCTGATGGGCACCGTCATCGTGCTGATCACCCTGCTGGTCGGCCTGCTGTCCGGACTGACCGCCGGGCTCGGCCGGCAGAACGTGTCCGCCATCACCGGCCTGGCCGCCGACAAGATCGCCTTCGCCGCCCCCGGCGGGGGCCAGAGCCTGTCCTACGCCAACTCCGCCGTCACCCGGGCGCAGTGGCAGCGGTGGTCGGCCACACCCGGGATCACCAGCGCCGAACCGCTGGGGATCACCACCACCAAAGCCGACGCCGGCGACCGCAGCACCGGCGTCTCGGCTTTCGGTGTCCTGCCCGGATCCAGCCTCGCCCCCGACTCCGGCCGGCTCACCGAGCACTCCGTCGTCCTGTCCGAGACGGCCGCCGCCGACCTGGGCACTCGGCCCGGCGGCAGCATCACCCTGGCCGGACGGCGGCTCACCGTGGCCGCGGTGTCCGGCGACGCCTGGTACAGCCACACCCCCGTCATCTGGACCACCCTCGCCACCTGGCGGGCGATCGCCCCGCCCACCGGCGGAGACGCGACAGTGATCGCCCTGACCACGACGCCCGGCGCCGACCTCGATACCACCGACCACGCAGCCGGCACCACCACGGTCTCCCGGGACGACTCCCTGGCCGCGATCGGCTCCTACACCTCCGAAAACGGCTCCCTGCAGCTGATGCGCGGCTTCCTGTTCGCCATCTCCGCCCTGGTCATCGGCGCCTTCTTCACCGTCTGGACCATCCAGCGCAGCGCCGACATCGCCGTCCTCAAGGCACTGGGCGCCACCACGTCCGGACTGCTCAAGGACGCGCTCGGCCAGGCCGTCGTCCTGCTGGCCGGCGGCACCCTCGCCGGCACCGGGCTCGCCGCCGCACTCGGCGCCGCGCTCGCCGGCACCGCGATCCCCTTCGTCCTCACCCCCGCCACCGTGCTCGTTCCCGCCGCCGCCATGGTTCTGCTCGGCGCGCTCGGCGCCGCGCTCGCCATCCGCCGCATCACCTCCGTCGACCCGCTGACCGCACTCGGGAGCGCCCGATGAGCCTCGCCCTGACCGACGTCACCCTCACCTACCCCGACGGCGACACCCGCCTCACCGCACTCGACCGTGTCACCCTCGACGTCCCCCGCGGCACCCTGACCGCGCTGGTCGGCCCGTCGGGGTCGGGCAAGTCCAGCCTGCTGGCCGTCGCTGCCGCACTGATCACGCCCGACTCCGGCACCGTCGTCATCGACGGCACCACCGCCACCGGGCTCCCCCGCGGCGAACTCACCGATCTGCGCCGCCACAAGATCGGCGTCGTCTTCCAGCAGCCCAACCTGTTGCCCGCTCTCACCGCCGCCGAACAACTCCAGGTCATCGCGGCCATCGACGGCCGCTCCCCGGCCAAGGCCCGCACCCGCGCGCTGGACCTGCTCGACGCCGTCGGCCTCGCCCCTCAGGCCGGCCGCCTCCCGCACCAGCTCTCCGGCGGCCAGCGCCAGCGCGTCAACATCGCCCGCGCCCTGATGAACGACCCCACCGTCCTCCTGGTCGACGAACCCACCAGCGCCCTCGACCAGGAGCGGGGAGCCGCCGTCCTCGACCTCATCACCCGCCTCACCCACCAGCGCGCGACCGCGACCGTCCTGGTCACCCACGACCGCACCCACCTCACCGCCGTCGACCGGATCGCCGAAGTCCACGACGGCCGCGTGACGACCGCATGAAGGGGTCCGCGGCCTGCCCCGGCCGGCTCACCGGGTCACGTCCCGTCGCCTGACGGCCGCGCACAGCGCTGCCCCGGCCAGGAGCAGCACGCTCGCCAGGCCGAGCAGCCTGCCCACGTCCGTGCCGGTGACGGGGAGCCGGTGCGGGCCGCCGGTCGGTGCCGGTGCGGGGACTACCGGGACGACGGCGACCGCCTGCCCGGCGGGGACCGGCGATCCGTCGGGCCCGGTGCCGGCCGCGGTGGCGACGTTGCGCACCCGGCCTGCGGCCACGTCGGCGGCGGTGACCGTGTGCGCGGGCACCGTGCACGTCATCGCCTGGCCCGGCGCCAGCTCGGTCGCGGGGCAAGTCGCCACGCCTGCGGACGGGTCGTCGACCCGGATCTCCCGGACGGTGACCGCACCGGTGTTGCCGACGGTGACCGTCCACTCGATCCGGTCGCCGGCGCCGGTCACGCCGTCGCCGTTCACGTCGACCGGCCGGGCCGATTTGGTGATCGCGAGTGCCGCGGCGGCGGTGACCCGCACCGTCGCGCTCGCGGGCACCGAGTCCACCGCGGGTCCACCCGCCGGCGGGATTCCCGACGCGACCGCGGTGTTGTCGATCCGTCCGGCGTCCACATCGGACTGCGTGACCCGGTAGGTCGCGGTGCACGTCACGTGCTGCCCGGGCACCAGCGGACCGGCCGGGCACACCGCAACCGGTGCCCCGCCGCTGCCGGTGAAGCGGGTTTCGCGGATCGACAGCGCGGAGAGCGTCACGTTGCCGGTGTTGGTGACGACGAACGAGTAGGTGACCTCCTGCCCGGCCGCGGACACCGTACCCGGCGAGGCCGTCTTCGCCCGGGTGAGCGCGGCGTCCGGCGGCGTCGGCACGACGACGGTCGACGGATCCGAAACCGGCGGGTCGCCCTGGGGCGGGGTACCGGTGGCGACGGCCGTGTTGGACACGTTTCCGGCGTCCACATCGGACTGTGTGAGCACGTAGGCTGCGGTGCACACCGCCTGCTCCCCCGGAGCCAGCGCGGCCACCGTCGCGCCGCCGCCCGGACAGGACAGCGGGGACAGCCGTCCGGTGCCCGAGAACGCCGTCTCGTGCACCTCGACCGCGGTCAGCGTGCGGTTCCCCGTGTTGGTGACCACGAAGGAATAGGTGACCGTCTGCCCGGCGCGGAAGTGCCCGTCGTCAGCCGGGTCGGCGGACTTGACCAGCGACAGCCCCGGCTTGCCGGGCACGGTCACCCTCGCCCGCGACGGGCCGGAGGTGACCGGTTCACCACCGGGGGCGATGCCGGTCGCCTCGGCGGTGTTGGTCACCGTGCCGGCGTCGGCGTCGGCCTGGGTCAAGGTGTAGGTGGCTGTGCAGGTCTGCGCCTGCCCGGGCGCCAGCGTCCGCGACGGGCATTCGACGACCGGCGCCGGGCCGGTGCCGCTGAACGCCGTCTCGCGCACGGACACCTCGGCGAGGGTGCGGTTTCCGGTGTTGGTCACGGCGAAGCGGTAACTCACCGTCTCGCCCGCGCCGGCCACGGTAGCCGGTTCGGCGGACTTGACCAGGGTGAGCGCGGCCCCGCCACCGGCGGTCACGACCGCCGTCGCCGGCGGCGTCGTCACCGGCGGCAAGCCCGCGGGCGGGGTGCCCGCCGCCGTGGCGCTGTTGGTGATGCGACCGGCGTCGAGGTCGGCCTGGGTCACCGCGTAGTCCGCCGTGCAGGTGACGACCTGGCGGGGTGCGAGCACCGCGCTCCCGTCCGGGCAGGTGATCGCGCCCAGCGGCCCGCTGCCGCTGAAGGCGCCCTCGGTGATTTCAACCTCGGTCAGCGTCACGGTGCCGGTGTTCTCGAGCGTGAACGAGTAGCGAATCGGCTCCCCCACAGACGTCACGACAGCCGGCCGGGCGGACTTCACCAGGGCAAGGGCGGCCGAGCGCGTGGCGGTCACCTTCGCCGACGACGGCTCTGACGTCGTCGGTTCCGTCGCGCGGGGTGGCGTTCCGCGCGCGACAGCGGTGTTCTCCACCGCGCCCGCGTCGACGTCGGCCTGCGTGACCGAGTAGGTCGCCCGGCACGTCTGCGCGGCGCCCGGGGCGAGCACCGTCTCCGGACAGGCGACGACGGGCGCCGGGCCGGAGCCGGTGAAGCGGACCTCGTCGACACCGACGTCCCGCAACGTCACGTCACCGGTGTTCGTGACCACGAACGTGTAGCCGACGGACTGGCCGGCGCGGTCGACGGTCGCCGGATCGGCGGTCTTGACCAAGGTGATCGCCGGGTGCGCGGGCGTCGGGATCGAGACGCTCGAAGGGTTCGACGTGGTCGGGACCCGCGAGCCGGGCTGCTTGCCGTTCGCGGTGGCGGTGTTGTCCAGCCGGCCCGCGTCGACGTCGGCCTGGGTCAGCACGTAATTGGCCGTACACGTCGTGCTCGCGCCGGGAGCCAGCGTGGCGACCGGGCAGACGGCCGTGGACAGGACACCGCTGCCGGAGAAGGCGGTTTCGTCGATTGCGAGCTCGTTCACCGGCACGTTGCCGGTGTTGGTCACCCGGAAGGAGTAGGTGATCGGCCGGCCGGCGGTGTACGCGTCCGGGTTGTCGGGTGAGGCCGACTTCGTCAGCGTCAGCGCGGGGGCGGGCTTCTCGGTCGGGGTGCGGGTCGACGACGGGTCGGACGTCACCCGGGTGGCATTGCCCGGAGGCAGCCCGGAGGCCGTCGCGGTGTTCACCACCACTCCGCCGTTCTCGTCGGCCGGAGTGATGACGTACGGCGCCTGCGCGGTGCAGGTCTGCGACTCCCCCGGTGCGAGGCTCGGGCGGGGGCACGTGACCGGCCCGGCCTTCGCGTCCGTCACGGCGATGTCGTGCAGTTCGAGCGCGCCGGTGTTGGTGACGGTGAAGGTGTACCCGATGGTGTCGCCCGCGTCGGTGATCCCGTTGCGGTTCACGTCGACCGGTGCCGCGGCGTGCTTCTCCAGCTTCAGCTTCACGGGTTTCCCCGTGTTCGTGACCGTGCAGGACACGAAGTCGCCGATGCCGACGTGCACCCGCGCCGAGTCACCGGCGTCGCCGGCGGGCAGTTCCCCGTCCGCCTTGCCGTTGCGGGTGCAGGACCACGCTCTGTCGTAATTGGACTCCAGGCCCGAGGTCGCCGTCTCGCGCAGGGTGTAGTCACCACCACGGGCCCCGGCCAGCACGGTGACTTCGCCGGTGCTCGCGGAGTTGCCGCCGCCGGTGTCGGCCGAGGCCAGCACGCTGCCACCCGGCGCCGCGACCGAGACCGCGAACGAGTCGCCGGGGAAGCCCCGCACGACCTTCTTGGCCAGCTGGAGACTGGAGACCAGCACGCCGAACCCGACTGCCTGGCGCCCGCCGCCCACCATGCGCTGGCTGAACGACGTGGGGTCTTCGGCGGAGATGATCGCGGTGCCGGTCTTGTTCGCGCCCGTGCGACCGGTGCAGCGCACGGTCCGCGTGCCGATGCCGGTGTACCCCCCGCCGCAGGCGTTCCCGATCCCCGGATCGGTTCCCGTCGCGGTCAGTGATTCGAGTGCCGAGGACGAGGTCCACTCGATCGACTCGCCGGCGTCGGTCGACTCGGCGTCCGCGCCGACCAGCCCGTACCCCTGCACCACTGCTCCGGTGCTGTCAGTGGCCACGATGTCGGTCAGCGCGGCCACCGTCGTCGTGCCGAAAGAGGTCTGGTAGAGCGCCGGGCGTCCGGGCACACCCGTGTAGTGCCCGGAATTGCCCAGGTAGGCCGCGGAATACGTCGGCAGCCGGTTCGCGGCCACGGGACCGCCGGACACCTTGAGCGTGACCGCGAGCCGGTAGCCGCCGGGCAGCGCGAAGGTCAGCCGCTGGCCCGCCGCGGAGGTGGCCTCCGCGGCGTCGTAGCCGGACAGGTCGAACCAGCACAGCGTCCGCGCGTAGGTACCGGTGCCCGCCGAGGCGAACCCGCAGTCGTGGGTCGCGGCGGCGGCGCGCGTGGGCGGCCCGAACGCGGACACGCACCACGCGAGCAGTGTCGCCACCACCAGGAGCGCCGGCACCTTCCGCCACGACACGCCACTCATCGACCGACCTCCACCTCGGCTGCTGCTCAGGTCATCGTGCGCGACCGACCGGAAACCAGCTGGCAGAAAGATGATCATTCAATCGATCGTGGCGGGCGTGCAGGCGCGGCCGGAGACTTACTCGTCCAGCACGACCACCGCGCCGACCGGCGGCTCGACGGCGACCAGACTTTCCTCGGCCGCCTCGGGAGCGCGGCTGCCCCAGGTTCGCGGCAGGCAGGTGATCGCCTGAAGCGATTGGCTCCTCCGGCCTTTGTGCATGGAGGTGAAAGCCCGACAGGGTCGTCCACCGGCCTCCCGGCGTGAACCAACCGACGCGCAACCGATGCATCCGCGTCTCACGGCGAATTCAGGGCCTGCATTCGCTCGCTCGAGCAGCTAGTCTTGAGCTCGACCTGCTGTCGAGCGGCGATGGGGTGAGGAGCCCACCACCTGGGGGTGCTCTGCTGATGTGAAAAATCTACCCGCTTCGGCTCCGGATAACACAGCCTGGCTCAGTGCGCCCTCGCCCGCGTTGCAGGCGCGGGACAATCGATGCATCGCGCTCAACGCCGCCGCGCGGGTGCTGTTCCCGGCGTTGCAGGCGGGTGACCTGCTCCTTCCGGCGGTGCCCGGTTGGCTGGCCGACCCATCGGAACCCGCGGCCGGAGGCCGGATCGGCGACCGCTGGTTCGCCAGCCACCGTGTGGACCAGCTCGACGGCTCGGTGCTGTGGTGGCTGTCCGAGGTGACCGACAGCCACAGAGCCAGGCAAGAGCTGCTGGCGGAGCGCGACCACACCGCACTGCTGGCCCGGTTGTCCGCGGAGTTGTCGTCGGCGGACGAGTTGCGCTGCCAGCGGATCACCGCGGAGCTGGCCGGTACGCACCTGGCCGATGTCGCCCTGGTCGTGGCACCGGGCGAACTACCGGGTGAGCACGACGTGACCCGGTCGATCCGGGGGCAGCGCGCCCGGGCGCGTTCCCTGCCGATCGACCCGGAGACGATGCCCGGGCTGGCGGAGGCGCTCACCGGGTTCCCCCCGATCCCCTCGGCCTGGATCGACCCGGCGCTGGTGCCGCCCTGGCTGGCGGCGCCAGGCCTCGGTCCGGTCACCTCGGTCGCGGTGACCTCGTTGCCCGGGCACGGCACCCCGGTCGGTGCACTGGTGCTGTTGCGCGGCACAGCCCGGCCGGCCTTCTCCGAAGACGACGAACGTTTCGTGCGTTCCTTCGCCGCCCGGGCCGGCCTGGCGATCTCCACGGCGCGGCTCGTCGCCAGGGAAACGGCGGCCGCCGCCACCTTGGCCAGGCAGCTGCGTCCGCCCCGGGTCGGCCGGATCAACGAAGTCGACTTCGCCGGCCGCTACCAGGCCGCGACCGACCCCGACCGCGTCGGAGGTGGCTTCTACGACGTCTACCCACGCTCCGGCACCACCGCAGAGCCGGTCGCCGTGCTGGGGGACGTGTGCGGCAAGGGACTCGAAGCCGCGGTGCTGAGCGGGAAGGTCCGCACCGCGCTGCACGCACTGCTACGGCTGGTCAGCGATCACCACCGGATCCTGAACCTGCTGAACGACGTCCTCCGCCACGACGGCGACGCACGGTACGTCACGCTGGCACTGGCCTCGGTTTCGCGGCACGGCGCATCGGCCCGCGTACGGGTGACGGCCGCCGGCCAGCTGCCGCCTCTGGTGGTACGCGTGGACGGCCGGGTCGAACCCGTCGCGACGTCCGGTACGTTGCTCGGAGTGCTACCGGCCGTCGAGGCCACCACGGCGGAGGTCCTGCTGGCCCCGGGTGAGACGTGCCTGCTGTACAGCAGCGGGATCACCGAAGCCCGCGGCGGCCCATTCGGCGACGCCATGTTCGGCGGAGAGAGGCTCGCCGAAGCGCTCGGCGCGTGCGCGGGAATGCCCGCCGAGGCAGTCACGGAACACATCCACATGCTCGCGTCCGAATGGGCGCGTTCCGGCCGGCACGACGACTTGGCCGTCCTGGCGATCACCGCACCTCAGGTGCACCGCCCGATCACGGGCTGACGTCCTCGGCTCGGCCGCCGTCGCGCGCCCGGCGGTCGACCTGCAGTCCAGCTTCACCGCCGCAGGCCGGGCGAGCCGGGTCCGAGCTCCGGACGAACGTCAGGCCATGATCCACTTCGCGGCCGCGCGGACGCCGTCGAGTGTGATCTGGTGGCCGCCGGGGTGGCGCTGCGTGACGACGTCGGCGCCGCGCTCGCGCAGCAACCGGATCAGCTCCTCGGTGGATGCCAGCGGGGCCATCGGGTCGCGTTCGCCGTTGGCCAGGAAGACCCGCGTCGCGCTCAGGTCGTGCGACGGCGGCTCCGGCACCGGTGACATCGCGGCGAACAGCACGGCTTCACGGACGACCTCCGGCCGCAGCAGCGTGACCGCGGCCGCGATGTTGGCGCCGTTGGAGAACCCGACGGCGACCAGCCGCCGGTCACCGAGCCCGTACTTTTCGCGGGCTTCGACGACGAAGTCCGCAAGCTCGTTCGCGCGCTTGACGACGTCTTCGTGGTCGAACACGCCCTCGGCAAGCCGCCGGAACCAGCGTGCGGCGCCGTGCTCGGACACCGGGCCGGCCGGGGCCAGCACCGCGGCGTCCGGGCTCAGCTCGCGCGCCAGGCCGAGCAGGTCCTCCGGGCTGCCGCCGGTGCCGTGCAGCAGGAGCAGCAACGGCGCGTCCGGTGCGCCCTCGACGTACTTGTGCTGCAGCGTCATGACAGCTCCGGGTTGTTCTCGGCGGGGAGGTTCAGCTTGGGCAGCATGTGCTGGATCTCTTCGCGGCGCGGTTCCAGCCACGGCGGCAGCTTGAGCGCGCGGCCCAGCTCCAGCAGCGGCTCGTCGATCGCGAAGCCCGGCTCGTCGGTCGCGACCTCCAGGAGCGTGCCACCGGGCTCGCGGAAGTAGATCGAGCGGAAGTACTGACGGTCCAGGATGGTCGTGACGTGCACACCCCGGCCGACCAGCTCCTCACGCCAGGTCTTCTGGGTCTCCTCGTCCGGCGCACGCCAGGCGACGTGGTGCACGGTGCCCGCGGCGACCAGCCCGCGCGGCGCGTCCGGGGTCACGAGGACGTCGACCAGCGCACCCGGCCCGCCGTCGCCGGCGGCGAAGCGGAGGCGGTTGCGGTCCTGGCCCGCGAAGGTGAGACCGAGGCCGTCGGTCAGCATGCCAGCGGTGGCGTCCTCTCCGGACACCGAAAGCGTCACCGAATGCAGGCCGCGGATGGCGTGCGCGGCGGGAACCAGTTCGGTGTCCCAGGGATCGCGCGGGTCGCCCTGCGGGTGCGCGACCAGAGCGAGCTCGAGGCCGTCGGGGTCGCGGAAGGTGATCGTTTCCTCGTTGTCGGCGTTGCGGACCTGGCCGGTGTCGACGCCGCTGGCAGCCAGGTGCTGCTTCCACCAGCCGAGTGACGCCTCGGGGACGGAGAACGACGTGGTCGTCGCCTGACCGGTGCCGCGGCGGCCGCTCGGCGCGTCGGGCCACGGGAAGAACGTCATCAGCGAACCCGGCTTACCGGCGCTGTCGCCGTAGTAGAGGTGGTACGTGCCCGGGTCGTCGAAGTTCACGGTGGTCTTCACCAGCCGCAGGCCCAGGGTCCGCAGGTAGAAGTCGGCGTTGCGCTGCGGGTCGCCCCCGATCGCGGTGACGTGGTGCAAGCCGGACGTCTTGATCGACATGGTTGCCTCCTCTGCTTAAGGTAACCCCCTAACCTCTCGCTCGCAAGATATATTCCGTGCAGACATTCGTCAGGGTGGGACACCGAGGACCTGCCGGCGTGCTCCGTGGGTGACGCGTGTGTCCGAGGGCGGTCACCTCGACCGGATCGAGGTGACCGCCCGGCTCCGGGATTACCTTTCCGTCGCCAGCCGGAACTCCACGCCACCGAGGTCCTCGTCCCCGGCGGACTGGGAGACCCGGACGACGAACTCGGTGCCCGCCGCCGCGTCGGTTGCCGTGAACGTCAGCGCCGTCTCCAGGCGCTCGCCCGGCTGGATCAGCAGGCCCTGCAGCGCCGCCTGCTTGCCTCCGGTGAATTCGACCTGCGTCTCCCCCACCTGGCGCACGCCGAACCCCTTCTGGCCGCTCTGGCGCCAGCGCTCGGCCAATACCTTGCCGAGGTCGATGACCACCTTGCCGGGGCCGCCCGCGAACGGCTTTCCGGGCTGGGTCAACAGCAGGTCCGTCCGGGTGGCCCGGTCCGGGGCCGGGTTGCCGAGGGTGAACGGGTGGGTCACCGGCTTGCCCGGCGTCAGCTGGACCGTGTCCACGTTGTGCCACGCGATGTTGTTGTTGTTGCGCGTGTTGACCAGCGTGTTCGAGCCGGTCAGCTCGGGGGCGGTCATCGGGTCGGTCGCCGAGATCCACCGGGCCAGCAGGCAGAAGTGACCCGGGCCGGGCACCGACGGCCACTTGACCGCCACCTCCGTGGTGCCCGCCGGTACGGTCACCGTCGGCGAAGATCCGATCAGCGTCCAGTCCGTCGGCCACAGCGCCGCCCCGCCCTGTGCGGTGTAGGAAACCTCGACGTGGCCGGTCGACGCGCCGGAGCCGCCCGGGCCCGGGTTGTTCAGCGTCACGACCACGTAGCTCGTCCCACCGACGACCGGGGTGGTCGCCGCACACGGCGGCAGGGTGGCGCACACCTTGATGTCCGGGCTCGTCCAGATCGGGTCCAGCCCGTGCGGCGCGACGCCGGTGTCGCCCGGCGCGTCCTTGATGAACACGTCGGTCCTGCGGCAGTTCTTGAGCGCGTCGAGGATCGCCGCGCCCGCACCCGCGCCGCCCGCCGGCGTCGCCGTGTACGTGCCGCCGGTAGTGGTGGCGTAGTCCTGCATGATCGGCGCGATGCCGGGCAGCCCCGTCGTCTGGACGTAGACCGACGAGACCTTGATGCCCTTGTTCGCCGCCTCCACCGCCCGCTGGTGGGCGTTGGCCTGGTCGGCCGCGGTGAAGGCGTCGTCGAAGCCGCCCGGGTGGGCGTCGGTCACCAGGATGACCATCTTCGTCGCGTTGCTCCGCCAGGTCCCGGAGAAGTCGCCGGTCTGCGGGCGCCCGGCGGCGGGCAGGCTGTTCACGGCGGTGTTGACCGCTTCGTCGGAGGCTTCGGGCTCGTTGGCGCCGCCCGTCGCGGCCAGCGCGGTGATCTGCGGGGTGACCGCGGCCAGGTTCAGCGGCGCGAGGTCGGTCCGGACCGTCACGTCGTCCTTGAACGTGACGAGGCCGAGCTGGTAGTCGTTGCCGGAAGCGGTCTGCACGGCCGTGGCGATGCTGCCGAGGTCGCTTTTGATGGTGGCCAGCGCCGGGCCCATGCTGAAGGTGTCGTCGATGACGAACGTGACGTCGAGCGGCCCGCACGGGGAGTTGGTCCCCGGCGCGCCGACCGGGGCCGCGGCCGCGGGGACCACGGGCAGGAACGCGGCCGCGGCGGCGAACGCGAGTGCGGCGATCAACGGTCTGCGGCGCCGGGGCCGCGATCTGGTGTTCATCCGGATTTCCCCTCGGAGAGTCGGAACGGGAACGGAAACCGAGCGTCACCGCGTCCGGTTGTGAACCGGTTGTCGCGGTCACCGCGGATCGGCTGGTTGGCTGTTTTCGCACTCCGCCACGCTCGTTACGCTCGCTGAGCGGTCGTGCCGCGCGGGAAGGAGCTGGGGTGTCCCAACCCGGTGAGCTGCGTGTGCTGGGGCCGGTCGAAGCGGTCGGCCCGGCCGGACCCGCGACCCTGCACGGGACGCGGCAGCGGGTCGTGCTCGGCGTGCTGGCACTGCACGCGGGCACCGTGCTGCCGATCCCGCGGCTGGTCGACGTCCTGTGGGGCGAAGATCCGCCGCGCACCGCGGTCAAGACGCTGCACAGCCACGTCGCCCGGCTGCGCCAAGCCCTGGAAGGCTGCGGGTTCCCGGGTGTGCTGGTCACCCGCGAACCCGGCTACCTGCTGACCGTCCCGCCGGTGACGGTCGACGCGTACCGCTTCGAGCAGCAGGTCCGCGCGGGCGCGGCCGACCTCGCGGCCGGCGCCGTCGAGCGGGCGGCCACCACCCTGCGCGCGGCGGTCACCCTCTGGCGCGGGGACGCCTTCGCCGACGCGGTGCCGTCCGGCTGGGGCCGGCGCGAGGTCGACCGGCTGCACGAACTGCGGCTGGGCGCGATGGAAGACCTCTGGGACGCCGAACTGCGGCTGGGCCACCACGAACAGGCCGTCCACGAACTGCCGAGGCTGCTCGCCGCCGCCCCGACCCGGGAACGGCTGACCGGGCTGCACATGCTCGCGCTCTACCGCTGCGGACGGCACACCGACGCGCTCGACGCCTTCCAGCGGCTGCGGCGGCGACTCGCCGACGAGCTCGGCGTCGACCCCGGCCCCGAGCTGCTGGCCCGGCACACGGCGATCCTGCGGCGGGACCCGGCCCTGGACCTCCGCCCGGCCGTGACCGGGCCCTCGCAGCTGCCCGCGGGCGTCGGGTACTTCACCGGACGCGAAGCCGAGCTCGCGGCGCTCGACGCCGTGCTCGACGAGCCGGAGCGGCCGGTGGTGGTGCTCTCCGGCGCGGCGGGCATGGGCAAGACCGCGTTGGCGCTGCACTGGGCGCACCGGGTCGCCGCCCGCTTCCCGGACGGCCGGCTGTTCCTCGACCTGCGCGGCGAGGACCCGGACGAGCCGCTGCCGGCTTCCCTGGCGCTGACGCAACTGCTGCGCGGCCTCGACGTGCCCGAGGAGAACATCCCGGGTGACCAGGCCGGGCGGGCCGCGCTGTACCGGTCGCTGCTGCACGGACGCCGGTGCCTGGTCGTGGTGGACAACGTCGCCGGCCTCGAGGACGTCCTGCCGCTGATCCCGGGCACCGGACCGGCCCTGCTGGTCGTCACCAGCCGGCAGCACCTCGCCGCGCTGGGCACCCGCCACGCCGTGCGCCCGATCGCCCTGGACGCCTTCGGGCACGCCGAGTCCGTCGCGCTGCTGGACCGGGTGCTGGGCGCCGAGCGGGTGCGGCGCGAGCGGGGACCGGCCGCGCGGGTGGCGCGGCTGTGCGGCGGGATGCCGCTGGCGTTGCGCATCGCGGCCGCCCGGCTGGTGGGCGCGCCGAAGCGGCCGATCGCCGAGCTCGCCGCCGAGCTGGCCGGGGCCGGGCGGCTGGAAACCCTGGCCGTGGAAGGGGATTCCCGCACCGTCCGGGCGGTGTTCGCCACGGCCTACCGGCCGCTGGCCGCCGCGCAGGCCCGGTTCTTCCGCCGGGCCGCCCTCGGCCCCGGGGCCACGTTCAGCGCCGCGCTCGGGGCCGCGCTGTGTCAGGTTCCCCGTGGCGACGGCGACCGCGCCGCGGCCGGGCTCGCCGCCGCGCACCTCGTCACGGCCGCCGGCGCGGGCCGGTTCCGGTTCCACGACCTGATCCGCGAGTTCGGGCGGCAGTGCGCGCGGGCCGACGAGCCACCGGCCGCCCACGCGGAGATCGCCGACCGGCTCGTCGACTGGTACCTGGTGGCCGCGGCGGCGGCGAACCGGGCCATCGACCCCGACCGCGACCTGGTCACGCCGTCACCGCGGTTCGCCCCGCCGGCCCTGCGCTGGCTGCCGGACGAAGCCCGCGTCGAGGACGCACCGCGCCCGGCGCAGACCAGCGCCGCCGTCCCGGCGCGTGTCCTGCTCGCCGA